>DAOWKG010000262.1 GCA_030639985.1 Desulfuromonadaceae bacterium | reverse complement strand
ATTTCTACCAATTGTCTGGTCGGCGACATCAACGAAACTGACGCAGTTGAAGTTAAAACCAATTTGGGAACGTTCCATGGTGGTTTTCTTGTTGGTTGTGCCGGACTCCATGCTGATCGTTTGATTCGGATGTTGGGACAAGAGCCAACCTTCAAGATTTTGCCGTTCCGGGGCGAGTACTTTCAGTTACCGGTAACCAAGCGACAAATTGTTACCCACCCGATTTACCCGATCCCAGATCCGGAACTGCCATTTTTGGGGATCCACCTGACGCCGATGATCGACGGTTCCCTCACGGTTGGCCCTAATGCCACTCTGGCGCTGGCACGTGAAGGCTATCGGCAATGGACTATGAATGCTAGAGATCTGGCAGAAATGTTTAGTTATCCCGGTCTCTACCGGTTGCTGCTGAAGTACCCTTTGGCAACCCTCAATGAACTAAAAAATTCTCTCTACCGGCCCGGATATCTGAAGCTTGTCAATCGTTATTGTCCCCAAATCGGTCTTGATGATTTACGCCCTTATCCGGCTGGAGTCCGAGCCCAGGCCGTTAAGCCAGATGGCACGACCCTGGATGATTTTCTCTTCGTCGAAAGCAGCCGTACCTTGATTGTCGGTAATGCGCCATCGCCCGCAGCAACCTCGGCTATGCCGATTGCCCGCTATATTTGTGACAAAGTTGAGGAGTTGAATAAAACATAATGATGAACCCAACCTTTAAAATGGCATTTTCGGGCTTAATAATAATGGTGGTTCTGCTGTTCAGTAGTTCTGTGTCGGCGGCAAACAATATTGAATTCCTCGATAAACAATTGATAAAGGATTTGAATTTTGGTGTTTATGAAATCGTTACCCCAAAGCTTGAGGGTAACAAAATAACTTATGCGCGGAAATTACCGTTTGATAAGCTGGATTTTGTCGAGAGAAATGAAAAATATTATTCGATTGGCACTGCATTTTTTATCAACGAGAAGGAATTGATGACCGCTGCCCATGTTTTCCGGTTGATGTATTTCTCCTTGTTACACGATTTTTATATTCGTGATGCCGCCGGTAATGTTTTTCCCGTAAATAATATATTAAAGCATTCTACCCGGCGCGACATGGTGATTTTTGATCTCAAAAAGTACCCTGCTAAAATCAACCCATTACAGATTGATGGCAACGTTGAAATTGGTGACACAGTTTTTTCGGTTGGCAATGCTCAAGGTGAAGGTATCGCTTATCGGGCGGGGCAAATCGCCTCCTTTACCCCGGAGCGTGAATATGGTGAATGGAAAAATATTCGTTTCACCTCTCCGGCATCCCCCGGTAATAGTGGTGGCCCCCTTCTCAATCTGCAGGGTGAAGTGGTCGGACTGATTATCAAGAAAAATCAGAGTGAAAATTATAATATTGCCGTCCCTATCAATGAAGCAGCCAATTTAACATCTGAGGCTAGTTTCCATTTCCGGAATGTCCCCGCTGGTATTTTTGGTGTTGACCAGACCGTAACCAGAGATTGGTTTTTTAGTGTCAAAACTCCTGCCAGTGTTAAAACGGTAGCCGAAAGTGGACAAGATTCTCTGAATAACCACTGGATTTCTGTTTCTGATGAGTTGATGGACAAAGTCGTTGACAGCAACTATCCACAAGGGGTCAGGTTTCGTAATTATATTAGAAGTCAGGCGCTCGTAAAGGGTCTTTCCACCTTGGTGCCGGATAAAAATTTTCGTAAGTGGCGTGTGGTTGGCTGGGAGGGAGAAAAGATCCCCATAACTGCAGATCAAAATGTGTATAAAAGTTCCGGCACCGTTGTTAGCCTTCATGCCGCGATAGAAAAACCAATCGATTTAAGTCTGGAACAATTCCTTGATTCACCCAAAATTGTGATGGAGACACTTTTAAAAGCGGTGCCGTTTTCACGCAATATAGCCAACGAATCTATCCCTATAACCAGCTTGGGGGAGCCTGAAAGTAAAGATATCGTTGCAGATTTAATGGGACGAAAATGGATAGTGTCGCTCTGGGATTTGCCCTACGTCGACCGGTTTGTTTACAGTGCTTGCTTGCCTTATCCTAAAGGGGCTATTTGTCTTATTGATCAAAACGAAAATAGTGCCCGAAAAAATGGTTATCTTTTTGCTATTCAAGACGCTTTTGCCGAGTTTGTGGTCGAATATTCGGGTGAAATTCACGATTGGGTTGAATTTTTTACTCTCGGTGATAAATACCAATCAGAGTTCTTTAAGGGTAGTAGTCTCACCATGCAGGGCAATATTTTAATTGTAGAGCTGCCAGATTTCAGGATCGATTTTAATAATGATCAGATAACCGCAAGTTCAAATCTGAATTTATATCTGGGCTATGCAAATAATAAATTGCTAGCCGAAGATTTGCTCCGTTTAGAGTTGTACCCGGTTAAAGGTGCTAGACCCAATTATCGAATCCAGCCGTTTTTTTCACCGGGGGAATTCAGTTCGGATAATTATAAATCAACCTGGAATAACGTAATTGGAAAAAAGGGAAACTTTTCTGGCAAGGTTATAAATAAAGGGGGAATGGCAATTATCCGTCAGGGTCTGGACAAAACTAAAATGTCATTTGCTTCTATTCATGGACTGCAAATAGATAAAGTTTTTGCCACGGGCTGCTATTATGAAACTTCAGCGACAGCAATTGAAACCGACTGTGATGCTTTTTCCCAGAGCATTGATTTTAAAACCGAACATGGTGATTGATAGGTTTCCTTATCCCTGAGGGAGAAGGTGCCCGACAGGGCGGATGAGGGGTGATAGTTTCCATTCCCCAGATGTTTTACACTGCCCTCTCCCATGCTGGCGGTAGAGGGCAATATGACTCCTATTACTTACTGCTGATATTAAATTCTACCCGGCTTGCTGCTCCTTCTTTTTGGGGTTTGTCTATGTCGAGCTTTTTCAGGAACAGTCGGGGTTTAATTTCTTCATTTATTGTTACCAACGCGGTGCGAACAGCTATTGCTCGAGCTTTTGCTAGTTCTTGAAGTTGTTCTTCCCCGATAGTAACATTCGCTAGTATTAACTGTTCCATTTCTGCTGCCGGGATGGTTTTCAGCATCCCGACAAAATTACGTTCGCGGGGGAAATCAGCTTGTTTGTAAACTGTTAATAGTAGTTTCGGATACTCCTCAGCGCTAATAACGATTTCTTCTTTGGTCACTGGTCTGGCATCGGTTTTCAGTTTGTCCCATTTTGCTGCTACCAGTAGCTGCTGTAATTGATCTTGCCGATAACCTTCTGGATCACTTTCTGCGTCAGCAAAACCACTTATCTCCAGCGTTAGAGCCGGGCGGTTGGCAAGCATTCCTGCCAATGTTTCCAGTTTCTTCATTTGTTTAGCATCAATTTCGGCAATGCCGCTGGCAAAGTCGATACCGGAAAAATCTTCATCTCCACCGACCATTGCTGTCAACAGTGAAAATGGTGAGGTTGCTGCTTTAACTAATAAGTTTTTTAGTACGGTAAAAATTACCCCGCCGATGCTGAAGTCAGGGTCATCAAAATCGCCGGAAACGGGAATATTGAGATGAATTTCATCGCTACTGTCTTTTAGCAGGGAGATTGCCAGTCCAACAGGTAATGAAGTGGCTTTGTCACTGGCAACACTTTCGCCAAGGGTAAACTGATCGATCAATGCTTTGTTGGTAGCAGAAATCTTGCGTTTTTCGATGTGATAATTGAGATCCAGATAGAGTTTTCCTTTGTCGATAACGTTCCCAAGGTAAGTTCCGGCATAGGGGGTCATGGGAGTAAGGTCTATGTCTTTGAAGCTGATGGTTAAATCGGCAAATAGATCGTTGCTGAGCGGATTGATTTTGCCACTGATAGTCAGTGGTGAATGATTTTCAAGCTGACCACTCAGGTTGATATCGGCCTGCATATCTTCTGCGGATGCCATTCCGGTGATGCGCCCACCCAGTTTATACATGGTGGCACTGAAACGCTCATTCATCGACCGATCGATAAATGATACCGTTCCATTTTGTAGAGTTACTGTTTCTATCCTGATGTCTGGCGGTGGATCATTAGTGACGGGCTTGTCATCATTGATTGTGATAACTGCGTCTTTTGGTTTGTCTTCTGTCGTTTCTGAATCATCCTTGGTTGCGGTAATGCTAGCCAAATTGATTTGCCCACTTGAATCAACCAGAATATTAGTCCGGTAGTCACTGAGGGATATTTCCGTGACCTGGAGTTCAAATGGTGCCAGCTTCCCTTTGATTCCAGTGATATTGAGATTTTTCCAAGTCAGCAGTTCACCACTGTCGAGAGGGTCGCGCAGGTTGAAATCGGCCACCTTAATTTTACCAGTAAAATTGCCGTTCAACTGATCCGCCTGCTGGTTCAAATTGATATTAAAGGTAGATGAAAGTTTGCCGTCGCGCAGGCTTAGGTTTAAATCATCTGGGACAAAATCGTTGAAGTCGGCCAAGGCTAAAGAGTCGATTTTGGTTTCCAGCTGTAACTGTAGCGGACTGTGGGCTACAGTTCCGGAAAGGGCAATGTGGCTACTGCTGTCTAGCTTTACGTTGGCAGAGAACGGACTCTGAGCCGATTGCGGATAACTGAGGTTTTCGGCATGGAGGTTGAAGTCGGCGATATTAACCTGTGGATTTTTGCTGCTAGTTCTGTCGGTGACCAGCAATTTGAACTTTTGTAAATCAATGCTGTTAACACCAATGTTCCAGGGTTCAGATGGGGTTTCGTTGGCAGCGGTTTGGATGCTTTCCGCCGGTGGTTGCTCTCGTAATAATTGTAACGGGGAGAAACTGCCATCTGAGAGTAGGGTTGCTTTGACGTTGCCACCAGCTAATTCGATGGTGCCAAGGTTGATATTTTGCAATTGTAAGTCGGCCGCACTGTTAGAGATATTAAAAGACGACAGGGTAAATTGATCCTTATCGGTAAATGGAACCAGTAAATCGTTTAGCTCAAGTTGCCCATCGTGTAATTGAATATTGCCAGTTTCGGTATAAACAATATTTCCGGCAAGGTTAAGAATACCCGCAATTGGAGCAGTCAATAATTCTTCCAGGTAAGGGTAGTAGGGCTTTAGAGGTAAATTGGTACTATTAAAATTGATATCTGCGGTGACCGGATTTATCCCCAGATTGCCATCAACAGTGGTGGTGAAATTGCGGTCGGATTGGAGTGATAAAGTGACCCCGGTTTTTTTGCTCAAGTGAGTTGAAAGGTGGTTAATCTCTAGATTGATGGCGCGGATCTCTTCACTAAAGCCCAATGGGACAAAATCGTCACGATAATGGATTTGCCCCTCTGATAAGGTCAGTTTCTCTATTTCCAACAGTGGTAATTCTTTAGTCGATTCATCTGCACTAGTGGTTACTTCGGTTGTTACCAGTTCAGTTTTTTGCCCTGCCAGAATCCGTTGAAAATTCCATTGCCCAGAACTATCCCGATCGATATAGATTTGTGGCGCAGTAATGTTAATAGCGGTCAAATCATAATCTTGTAAAAATAGATCTGCCCAATTGAGGTTGAGTGCCAGGGATGGCAGGTTGAACAGCTTGCGACCATCTAGTTCCCGTAAATCAATATCTGTAAGGGCCAAATTGCCCCCGACCAACAATCGGGGCTGTTCGTTTTTGGATACCTGATAGGAGATGTCAATATCGCAATCAAGGCGTCCCTGCTTGACATCGATTGGCAAAGGAACGGGAGAATGGAAGGCGTAATAGGCCAGATCAATATCGTCAAAGGTGAGAAATAGTTCGGTTTCAAGGGAGTCGTGAAATGGCTTCAATTTGCCGTTAGCTTGGATCTCTGCGTCATTTAGAAGCAGATATAGTGATGGTTCAACGTAGTCATCGGTCAGGTAGGGGATGTTGCCGATAAAAGGGATTCTCAGCGCCAGTTCCCGAATCTGGTGCTGCGATTTTTTCGCCGAAGTTTGATCGGTAAAATCGATTGTGCCACCGGTAAGAATGATATTATTCAGAGAAAAGTGAAGTGGTTCTTTTACTTCAGTGGTGGCTGGTTTTGGGTTGTCGGCTCCCAGACGGGTAAAATCGGAGAAATTGAATTCCTGCTTCCCTAACAGTTCGATATTAACAAATGGATCGTCGAGTTCAACCCGGTCAAAAATGATCGCTTGCCGGATGATAGAGCTGACACTTCCGGAAAAGAGCACCCTTTTGAAGGCAATAAAGGTTTGCTCGCTACTTTGTTCTGTCAGCTTTATCCCTTCAATTTCGACCGTCAGGGTAAAAGGATTAAAGAATGCGGTTTCAATTGTCAGGGTGCGATCGGTATTTTCAGCAATCCAGTTGCTGCCCTGTTTTTTTAGCTGCCAGGGAACAATCAGCATCGTTGAAAGAAATAATCCGAAAATAACCGCAATCGTAATCAGGGTAACTTTTAACCAACGTGACATATTATTTCCTCCATGGAAGCACTGTTAAAG
The DNA here is from genome assembly GCA_030639985.1 of Desulfuromonadaceae bacterium. Classification (GTDB taxonomy): domain Bacteria; phylum Desulfobacterota; class Desulfuromonadia; order Desulfuromonadales; family Geopsychrobacteraceae; genus Desulfuromusa. Next base: position 1,051 of record DAOWKG010000262.1, on the reverse strand, counting down.
TGTACCATGAGGGTAAGGCTTCTTTAGCCTATTTCTTTTCCCAATGGTAAAAACGGTCCTACCTTTAGTGCGGTTTGGGATATGGAAGGGTTTGTTTGGTTGCGAGCAAAGTCATGACGATGTAATCTGAAGTGGTTGTCAGGGTGATGTAAATGGCTGATTTGTAGTTTTCTGTTCCCCGCTGGAACAACGAACCAATTTATGATCAAAGGAGAGTAACATGAATATTGAGTGGGCATATCTGCGCAAAGGGTGAGGGTCGTGTAAAAAAGCTCAGGAGTTTCTTGAGCAAAAAAATATTTCTATCGATGAAGTGGTTGATGCTCGTAAAAACAGAATCGAACCGGGTCAAGCTTGGGATATAGTCAAAGATTCAAAGATCATAAATGTCGCCAAGGGGAAGAAGGTAGTACGTTTTGATGCGATTATAAATGAGCAGGAAGAAGTTTTGAAAAAAATCATGGGACCAAGTGGCAACCTCCGGGCTCCCACCTTGCGGGTTGGAGATGAATATGTTGTCGGCTTTAATTTAGAGTTATACGAGGAACGGTTTAAGTAAAAGATATTGGCGGTATTTATTGTCCGTTGCGGGTATTTAGGTTGATTCAGATGGTTTTTTGTCGCTAAGTCTTTGTCATTATTTAAAAATCAATCAAAAAGAGTGATTGGACTTAGGTCTGATTCCTCTTTTTAATAGTTTGTATTTCTTCTGAGCATAATAGCTTAATTTAACTCTCCATTTATTGATTTGGTCTACCAATTGGGGCTTGCTTTGTTCCGTTGTTGCAGAAAATCAATTGGGCAAATCAACGATCCTGCTTGCCATCTCCGTATCGCTTGACAGAGTCATGTCTGTTGTAAAACGGAGTATCCCCTTTCACCAATAAAACAAGAGCCAATATCTGAGATCTCTAATCATTAAATACATGGAAGTTCGTGGTATTTGGGGACATGTTTTAACTGAGAAGTCCTCCTTAATTGTCAACGATCCAGAGGCGGTACCATTCGGGGTCGGTCTTCCTTCCGGGCATCCACCTTTGACTTCTTTTTT
>DAOWKG010000307.1 GCA_030639985.1 Desulfuromonadaceae bacterium | reverse complement strand
GAAAATATTCCGGCGGTCAATCAGCGTGAAATTGGTGGTTGGGATGCTTGTTTCATGTTTACTGAACGGTTATTGATTTTTGATAACATGCAGCAGAAGTTGAAACTGGTATGTAATGTTCACTTGGGGGAAGATGAAGATCCCGTCATCGCTTACCAACGTGCCCAGCAACAGATTGAGCAAATGCTGGTGCAGTTGCGCCGACCGTTGCAGCGAGAAGATGGTGCTCTGGGTGGTGACGGCAATCAGGAACTGGAGACTAACTTCAAGAAAGAGGATTTCAAACGGGCGGTAGAGCGGTGTAAAGAATATATCCGTGCCGGAGATATCTTTCAGGTGGTAATTTCCCAGCGGTTTTCTGGCACGTTGCAAAGTGACCCATTTAATATTTATCGAGCCTTACGTACTATTAATCCCTCCCCTTATATGTTTTTTATTCGTTTTGGTGAATCTATTGTTGTTGGTGCTTCACCTGAGGTTCTGGTGCGCAAAGAGGGTGATCGGGTCGATGTCAGACCGATTGCCGGAACGTTGCCACGGGGCAAGACGGCCGCTGAAGATCTGGCTTTGGAGCAACAATTACTTGCCGATCCCAAAGAGCGGGCAGAACACATCATGTTGGTTGATCTTGGCCGTAACGATGTTGGTAGAGTTGCCGTTGCTGGTAGTGTTGAAGTCAGTGAGTTGATGGTAGTTGAGCGTTATTCTCACGTTATGCATATTGTCTCCAATGTTCGGGGTCAGTTGCGACCGGGTTTGGATAGTTTTGATGTTTTTCGAGCCGCCTTCCCGGCGGGGACTTTGTCGGGCTCGCCAAAAATCAGGGCGATGGAGATAATTGAAGAACTGGAGCCGGTGCGGCGTGAGGTTTATGGCGGTGCGGTTGGCTACTTCTCTTTCAGCGGCAATATGGATCTGGCGATTGCGATTCGAACGTTGCAGATTGAGAAGGATAAATTTTATCTGCAGGCTGGTGCAGGGATTGTCGCCGACAGTGATCCTGAGATGGAATACCAAGAAACTCTGAATAAAGCTCGTGGCGTCAAGCGAGCCATCGAGATGGCAAACCGTGGCCTTTGGTGAGAACAGGACAGATTGCTAACTGAGATTGTTGCTTCCGGTCGTAGTTCAAGATCTCGCAAATCCCTAAGAGTCGGCAACTCAATGACGTGCGCTATTGTCCGTCGGGCTACTCACTGTACAGGTATCAGATAACAGTGTCTCCAGGGGGTTATTGTCAAACATAAAGATAAGATGAAACGATGTTCCGCAGTCTCCGTAAAAAATGCCAAATGTTTTTGAATTAAACATCCTTTTTATACCGTTGCCTGCGTTGTAAAAGTAATTTTTATTGTCTAGAAACTTCGATACCATCGTATCGATATTGAAGCCATTTCCTGTATCCTTTATTTGCAGCATGATCCCATGTTTGCCTTGGTAGACCTGAATCGTTATAGGCAGCGTCGGATTACGTTTGTGTCCATGGCAATAGGCATTGGAAAGTGCTTCACTGACTATGCCGCCGGATCCTATCAACTCAGATCGATATTCTTTCATCCATGGATCTAGAAACCTGGCTAACTTTCTTTCGAATAGAAACAGCCAGCCATACTCGGGAAGATAAGGGCTGTGAGAAGCGCAGGGACAGGTTCTGGGGGTAATGGTTTCATCAAAAACCAGTTTGACCTCGCTAAGCAGCACCAGTGCCGTATCAGGTGTAAGGCTAAGAAACATTTCTCTATCCACCCCTTTTGGGAATGCCCGTACTCTTCCTGATTGCTTCGGCAAGCGCCCATTCATTGGCGGGCAAAAAGTTAAATTCAGTATAGTTATGTCCGACCTTGCTAAGACAATGTGCATCACTTCCAGCTACCTTTGAAAGCCCTGCTTCTGTGGCTAGGCGATGAGCTTCTATTTCATGCTCACCATAAGTGCAAGTGCTGGCTACCTCAATGGCATCGACCCATTTGTGCCAATTTATATTCGCCAAGAAGCGCTTTGATTTGCACCCGAAACGGTATGG
>DAOWKG010000068.1 GCA_030639985.1 Desulfuromonadaceae bacterium | reverse complement strand
TGTCTTTGTTGGTAGCGACTGCCAACTCATTGCTCCGGTAACGATTGGGCGGAATAGCTTGATAGCAGCCGGATCGACAATTACCAAAAATGTACCAGAGGATTCGTTGGCACTATCACGAACGGAACAGAAAGTCATTAAGGGTTGGCGCACCCGTAAGCAGAAAAAAAAGTAATTTAATACTGACAATTAAATGTAAATATATAAAACAATCGGGGAAAAATATATGTGTGGAATAGTTGGCTATATAGGATCACAGCAAGCCTCGCCAATCATTATTGATGGTCTGCGGCGGCTCGAATATCGCGGTTATGATTCAGCTGGAATATGTACCCTGGATGGTGGTAATGCGCTGATTAGCCGGGCTGAAGGTAAATTGATAAATCTGGAAAAAATGTTGCAACAACAACCTGCTACCGGTTGTCGTGGTATCGGTCATACCCGCTGGGCCACCCACGGGAAACCAACCGAAATTAATGCCCATCCCCATAAGGCTGGAAGTATCATTGTCGTCCTTAATGGCATTATTGAAAATTATCTGAGCCTCAAAGGACAATTGCAACAACAGGGACACAGCTTCAGTTCCGAAACCGATACCGAAATCATTGCCCATCTGGTAGAAGAACATTATTTGCAGTGTAAAGATTTTGAAAAAGCGGTTCGTCTGGCGCTGGCTGAAGTTAAGGGTGCATATGCGGTTGCCATTCTTTGTGTTGATGACCCCGACAAACTGATTGCCGCAAAGCTTGGTTCGCCGCTGGTAGTTGGTTGTGGCGAAGGAGAGTACTTTGTCGCCTCTGATATCCCGGCAATGTTATCCCATACCCGAGAAATGATCTTTCTTGAAGATGGTGAAATTGTTGTTTTTACCCCTAACAGTATGGTGATTACCGATCTTGATGGTCAGCCACTTGAAAAACAGACCAAAACGATCACTTGGAGCGCCATGATGGCTGAAAAGGGGGGCTACCGACATTTTATGCTCAAGGAAATTTATGAGCAACCCCGTGCGATTGCCGATACCATAGCCGGACGGTTACAGGGTGAAGAGGGTGATATCTACCTCGAAGATCTCAACCTTAGTTCAGATCAACTTGCTGAAGTAGAAAGAATCTTTATTATCGCCTGTGGAACCTCTTGGCATGCCGGCTTGGTGGGTAAGTTTTACATTGAGAAACTGGCAAGAATTCCGGTGGAGATCGATATAGCCAGTGAATTTCGCTATCGTGACCCGATTATAACCGGTAAAAGTTTAACCATCCTGATCAGTCAGAGTGGCGAAACAGCGGATACTTTGGCCGCATTGCGGGAAGCCAAAGGAAAAGGTGGCAAAGTAGTATGTATCTGTAATGTGGTCGATTCTTCCATCGCCCGTGCCAGTGATGGGGTCATTTATACCCATGCCGGACCTGAAATCGGGGTAGCATCGACCAAAGCCTTCACTACCCAATTAGTAGCCCTCTATCTGCTGGCATTGAAATTGGGTCGAATACGGGAAACGCTATCTGCTGATGATTGTCGGGAGCAAGTCGAAGCTTTACTCGAGTTGCCACGAAAAGTGGAAGAAACGCTTGAACTTGACGCGCAGATTGAAAAAATATCCCATGACTATGTCAATGCCCGCGATTTTCTTTATCTTGGACGGGGGAATCAGTACCCGATTGCACTAGAAGGGGCATTGAAACTCAAAGAGATTTCATATATTCATGCCGAAGGCTATCCTGCTGGAGAAATGAAACATGGGCCGATAGCTCTGATTGATGAAAATCTTCCCGTAGTTGTATTGGTGCCACGCAACGCAACCTACGACAAGGTTATCTCCAACATGGAAGAAGTTTGCGCCCGTGGTGGCCGTGTAATTGCTGTTGCCAGTGGCGACGAAGAAGAATTACGGGATAAAGTTGATGCCCTGATTGTACTACCCGATATCACCGAAGACTTGATGCCCATTCTAACTTCGGTACCAATGCAATTGTTGGCGTATCACATTGCGGTTCTGAAAGGCACCGATGTCGATCAACCCAGAAATTTGGCCAAAAGTGTTACGGTAGAATAGTGAAAGTATTCTGGGGACATATACTTGTTGTGTGTCTACTAAATTTTATACAGATTGTGTCTTGTTGGAAACACCGACAGAACTGACTTGAGTGTTCAGTTAAGTAAAATTTCAAAAAAAATGAATCTGTTGCCGCAATAGATCAACCTAAGTTTGGATCATTGTTCTTCGTTTGTAATTAAATAAATAGATGCTTTTATTAAGATGGTAGGAATAAGGCAGATGACACTTCATCAGTGGTAACCAACTGGGGCAAATCCTAGCAGGTTACCACTTAATTTCTCAGCTATATTTTACGTCACTTATCCTCTTTTGAGAGTACCAGGTTTTCTACAGCTGTTTATAATAAAAATTCAGTTC
>DAOWKG010000256.1 GCA_030639985.1 Desulfuromonadaceae bacterium | reverse complement strand
TGAGAGGGAGCTTTTTTCTTCCTGAATTTCACTCTGCTGTAACTCACCTTTGACATATTTACCCCCGAGATGATCACCTTCATACTCGGGCAATAAATAGCGGCGATTAGAAGTAACATAGATCAATACATTCTCCGGGGCAGAATAGACCGAACCGTCGAGGGCACTTTTAAGCATTTTATAAGTCAGATCACCAGTTTCAAACGTGAGGTCATCACAAAGCATGATAAAGCGATAGGGTTGATCTTCTACGGCCGAAAAAATTTCTGAAATATAGATCAGATCTTCCTTTTCTACCTGAATAACCCGCAATCCCTGTTTCGCATATTTATTGAGCAACGCTTTGACAATGGATGACTTACCGGTACCACGTGAACCCCAGAGCAGTGCATTATTGGCAGGTAATCCCTGCAAAAACTGTTTGGTATTGCTAACCATCGTGTTTTTTTGATCTTCAACTCCGAGTAATTCATCAAGCTGAGTGGTATCGGTCACTTTAACTGGTTCAAGATAACCCGAAAATGAATGGCGCCGCCAATTGGCAGCATAGCAAGTCTCCCACTCGACCGGCTTGGTCGCCCGGGGTAAAAGCATCTCAACCGAACTGAGTACCCGCTCAATTTGAGCTGCTAATTCTGGCTTAATCTCCATCTTTAACTTTCTCTCTTTCAAACGATTAAAAGGTTCTTTTTATTCAAGCAACTAAAACGTGCATCTAATCTTTATCTTTCAATCTCGCTGCCAGCAATTCAATCGTATGCTGAACTCGAACTTTAGATTCGGCTTTTTCCAAACCACCACGGATCTGCATCATACAGCCCGGGCAGTCCATAGCGACACAGGTTACCCCTGCGGCTTCAATATCGGTGACTTTATCCTGTAAAATTTTTCGCGCAATTTCTGGATGGCTGGTCAACGAATATGATCCCCCAAACCCGCAACAACGATCTGCGTGATCCATTTCAACCAGTTCATAACCTGAGTCAGCAATCAACTGCCGAGGCTCCTGCCAAACGCCAACTCCCCGCTTCAAGTGACACGAATCATGGTAGGTGATCTTCTCACCAACAGTCAAATCGGCAAACATGTCACCACCGTCAAGTTGCTGTAAAACAAAACTGGCAGCATCGACAGTAATTGTCGCCAATTGTTCCGCCCGAGCTGCCCAGGCCGGATTATCTTTAAGATGTTCCACAAAATTATGCTTCAATGCCATGGCACAGGTTGGGCAAGTGGTCAAAACATAATCTGGGTTTCCCGCCAGCATGGCATCAATATTCTGCTTCGCCAATTCCAGCGCCGTCTCTTTATCGCCCGAATAGATCGCCGGGATACCGCAACAATTTTGCTCGGTGGGATAGTAGACCTCAACCTCCAGAGCGTTCATCACGGTAATCAGATCAAGTCCCAACTCGGGATAAAGAAAATCGTTGGCACAACCGCCATACAGAGCAACCCGATAACGTGGTTTGGCAACCCGCTGCGGTTGACTGGCAAAACAGTCCCGCAACGGCTTATTTGCAATTGCCGGCAGGGTTCGCCATTCAGTCAATGGCGAGAAGAACAACGGTAAATGACGAATCGTCCTTTCACCACGAGTCACCGGCTTCTGCAATAAGCTGGCGGCCTTGATCATCGAGTGAAACAGCTTACGATTCTGCATCACCTTGCGAAACACTAAAGCTTTGCCGGTGCCGATGCCCTCTTCATCGCCAACCTTTTCACGCAAATGGAGGATAATTTCTTCCAGATCAATATTGCTTGGGCAAACAGCAACACAGGAACGACAACCGATACAAGCCTTGACCAGTTCGGCAGCGTTATCCAGCCCGTGATAAAAAGCAGTCAGGATAATGCCGATAGCACCAATATAGACGTGTCCAAAAACGTGTCCGCCTACGGTTTGGTAAACCGGGCAGACATTAGCACAGGCACCGCAGCGAATACAATTAAGGGCATCACGACATTGGGGCGATTCTGCCAGTGCGCTGCGACCGTTATCAAGCAGGACAATATGGAACTCTTTTTCGTCGCCATCACAGGGCACTGCGCCACGAATCCAGGTGACATACGAGGTCAACAGTTGCCCGGTAGCATTTTTGGGTAGAACCTGAACAATTCTGGCAGCATCTTCCAGCGTTGGCACCAGTTTTTCAATCCCCACCAGAGCAACGTGAACCTTCGGCAATGTTGTAGCCAGACGGGCATTCCCTTCGTTAGTAACCAGAGCAATACCACCGGTTTCAGCAACCGCAATATTGGCTCCAGTGATACCGATATCGGCATCTAGATAACCCTGCCGCAATTGCTGCCGCGCCACTTCAACCAGATGTTCGATCTCTGCCGGTTCTTCCTTGCCGGTCTCTTTACCAAATAATTCGGCAATTTCTTCCTTAAACATATGGATTGCCGGTAACACCATATGGCTGGGTCGCTGGCCAGCAAGTTGGACAATCCACTCCCCCAAATCAGTTTCGAGAGCGCTGATGCCAGCTTGCTCCAGAGCAGCAGTCAAATGGGTTTCTTCGCTGACCATACTTTTGCTTTTAACCGCCAGCTGTGCCCCTTTTTTCTTTGCCAGTTCGATAATATAACGATTAGCATCAGCAGCCGTTTTAGCCCGATAAACTATCGCGCCAGCAGCTTCAGCATTAGTGATAAATTGTTGTAACAATTCGGTATAATTTTCTCGCACCGTAGTTTTCATCGCCGCAATATTGCTGCGTAGCTCTTCAAAGTCATGACCAGCAAAAGCATTTTCCCGTGAATTCAGAAATGTATCACCAAATTGATGAGATCG
>DAOWKG010000022.1 GCA_030639985.1 Desulfuromonadaceae bacterium | reverse complement strand
TGCAACACCAGCGGCGTAAACATTCCGGTCTGGGTAGCACTGCGAGTCAGGGTATCTCCCCGTTCAATTCCATTACGGATCAGTTCAATCTTTTCCCCGACATAACTGTTACTCACGGCTCTGGCAGTGAAACCAAGGGCCTGAGATAACGGAATTCCAGCGGTATAGCTCATATTGAATCCGCGTGAAAACCTCACCAAGGTCGAGCGCAAGATGATGTCTCCCACCAGCGGGATTTTTAGTTTATAGCGATCCCAGACGTAGCGCCATTTAGCGGTTGCCAAAGCTTTTTTCGCCACCACCACCAGCAGAATCAATAAACCCAGCAAAACATACCAGTAGCTCTGCATAAAAGCTGACAGTCCCATAAGAATCTTGGTTGTCATGGGAAGTTCAGCCCCAGCACTGGCAAAAACTTTTTCAAATGCGGGAATTACAAACAAGCTGATAAAAATAACTGCAAAGAATATCGCCGCTAGAACAAAACTTGGGTAACGCAACGCCGTCTTGACCCGACTTATAGTCTCCTTTTCCCGTTCAAAATAAACCGATAACTGGAGAAATACCTCATCAAGTTTACCGGTCACCTCACCGACCTGTACCATCCGACAAAGAAGTGGCGGAAAAACGTTATTGCTGCGGCTAAACGCTCCGGAAAGTTCCATTCCCGCCTCTAAGTCTTCTATAACTCGGGCAAGCGCCGCTCCCAAAGTTTTATTTCTAGAAGTTTCTACCAAACCACGAATTGCTCGAATCAATGGTACCCCAGCAGAATTCAGCGTGTACATCTGGCGACAAAAAAGGATCAGATCATCAAGGGTTACTTTACTTTTCCTTTTGCTCCGCAAATATTTACCGATATCGAAACCTGCGGCTTTTTCGGCCACGGTTATTTTTATCGGCGTCGCATTGCCATTTAAAAACTGCGTCGCTAAAGCTTCAGCAGATACCGCCTCGACCGTACCTTCCTGCAGTTTGCCATCAGCATCACGAACTTTATATTGGAATAACGGCATTAGCTAACCAACCTGTAGGGACACCACACCTGGGCCCGAAATAGACAGCAATAAAAAAACCGGGGGGCATCTTCGCACCCCTATGAATCCTCAACTTCGCCTGCTACCCGCAAAACCTCATCCATACTGGTAATTCCATTGCGAGCCAGAGCTAAGGCACTGTCGGCGAGGGTGACAAATTGGGGCATTTTTTTTGCTGTGGTTGCAAACCCGGCACTATCATTACGACGCAGGGCATCGGCCAGTTCAAAATTTATCTCCAATAGTTCAAAAATTCCGATTCTGCCGCTGTAACCGGTATTATTACAACCGGGACAACCACGCCCTTTTTTGAATACCACCGAATCATCAACTTGATTAATTCGCCCCCGATAGTTGTCAAGCCAAGTTTTGGTACCCGGCTCGAGAGGATCGGTGCAAATACAACTTTCACATATTTTCCGCACCAACCGCTGTGCCAGAACCGCCCGCAGGGAACTGGCAACGACGTAGCCTTTTGCCCCCATTTCAATCAAACGCAAGGCGGTACTGATAGCATCGTTAGTATGCAAAGTAGATAAGACCAAGTGGCCGGTCATGGCGGCACGTAAGGCAATATCACTGGTCTCCTTATCACGCATCTCACCGACCATAACGATATCCGGATCCTGTCGCAATCCGGCCCGCAAAACCCGGGCGAAATCGAGACCTATTTTAGCATGAACCTGCACCTGATTAATCCGTGGCAAGCGGTATTCTACCGGGTCTTCAACCGTTATAATCTTTTTCTCTTTGCTGTTTAGTTCATTTAAGGCGCCATAGAGGGTTGTCGTTTTACCACTACCGGTAGGCCCGGTTACCAGTACCAGTCCGTGCGGTTGGTGTAGTTGCACGCGAAATCGGCGCAGTAATTCCGGTGGCAAACCAACCTGTTCAAGGTTCAATATGCCACTCGACTGATCAAGTAGCCGCATTACCACCGATTCACCGTATTGCAGCGGCATTGTCGAGAGACGGATATCGACACTACGCCCCTTAACTCTCACATTAAAGCGACCATCCTGGGGTAATCGCCGTTCCGAGATATCGAGCCCACAAACCAGCTTCAAACGTGAAACTAACGCCTTGCCAATCCGTTTCTCTTTTACAACCTGTTCGTGCAAAAT
>DAOWKG010000235.1 GCA_030639985.1 Desulfuromonadaceae bacterium | reverse complement strand
TTCACGCTCATGCTGCTTTGCATTAAGAACATTGTGGGGAACCCCCCGCTTTTTCAGTAATGCGGAAAGGATTTCAGATTTATCAATGGTGATAGTGCCAACCAGTACCGGCTGACCACTCTTATGACATTCGACAATATCTTCGATCAAAGCGAGAAATTTTTCTTTTTCGGTCTTATAGATAACATCGGCCATATCTTTACGCACCATGGGCCGATTGGTGGGAATAACCACAACACCCAAATTATAAATCTCACTAAACTCGACTACTTCCGTTTCAGCAGTTCCAGTCATACCCGCCAGTTTGTCGTACATGCGGAAATAGTTCTGAAAGGTAATCGTTGCCAGCGTCTGGTTTTCGTTGGCGATTTTCACCCCTTCTTTAGCTTCAACCGCCTGATGCAGACCGTCGCTCCAGCGCCTGCCAGGCATTAAACGACCGGTAAATTCATCGACGATATGAACCTCGCCTTCCTGCACGACATAGTCGACATCCCGTTTAAATAGTGCGTGTGCCTTCAAAGCCTGGTTAACATGGTGCAACAGTTCAATATTCTTTGATTCGTAGAGGTTATCAACATTGAGCAGCTTCTCTACGGTTGCGACCCCAGCTTCGGTCAAAGCCGCCGATTTAGCTTTTTCATCTACGGTAAACTCACCAGTATGTTTTTTCGTTGCCTGACCAATTTTGCCGTCCCGCTCTTCGATGGTCTCACCTTTTTTCAAGCGGGGAATAATCCGGTCAACAACATAATAGAGCTCACTGCTTGATTCACTTGGACCGGAAATAATCAATGGCGTTCTAGCTTCGTCAATCAGGATCGAATCGACCTCATCGACAATGGCATAATGGAGATCACGCTGGACATAATCTTCGAGATCAAACTTCATGTTGTCGCGCAGGTAATCAAATCCAAACTCGTTATTGGTGCCATAGGTGATATCTGCGGCATATGCCGCCTTCCGCTGGACATCATCCAAACCATGAACGATACAAGCAACACTCAGTCCCAGAAACTGGTAAATTTTCCCCATCCATTCAGCATCACGTTTTGCCAGATAATCGTTAACGGTAACGACGTGGACCCCTTTACCACTCAAAGCATTGAGATAGATCGGCAGGGTCGCCATCAGCGTCTTTCCCTCACCGGTCTTCATCTCGGCAATCTTGCCACCATTGAGAACCATGCCACCAATCAACTGAACATCAAAAGGGCGCAGACCGAGAACCCTCTTGCTGGCTTCACGGACTACCGAAAAAGCTTCCGGCAACAATTGATCCAGACTTTCACCATCCTTGATACGTTGTTGAAATTCAACCGTTTTGGCTTGTAATTGCTCATCACTCAAAGCTTCAAAATCACCATCCAAAGAGTTAATCTGATCAACCAATGGCTGCATTTTTTTCAGATCACGATCATTTTGACTACCAACAAACTTTTTAATTATTTTACCAAACATGATTTAAATAAGACTCCAGAAGCCCCTGTCAGATACATTCACAAGGGTTAAATAACGAACCGATAACCAGAACGAAGGTTGATTGCCACCAAGCTCACCAAGAAAACAAATCCCAACGCTTGCCCCTCTTGAGGTACGTGGTGTCTGGTGGCTAATACTTTAGTGTTTCAATCCCCCCCTAAAGACATTTTGCTGGTCATGGAACCGAAGAAATAACGGCCATAAAAAAAACCGACTTATCATCATTAAGACGACAATCGCCGGCATAGTAGCACATTGAAAGAAGCACTAACAAGCATTTAAGAACGGACAAAACGCTGGAATTATCGGAAGTTGTAGAACAATTAGAGGTGCAAATCAGAGGGTTTTTCGAGGATCGATAGGAACCCCGTTCAATAGCAATTCATAATGGAGGTGTGAACCGGTTGATCTACCAGTGTTACCAACCTTGGCGACAAGATCGCCACGTTTAACCCGTTGGCCCGCCTTAACCATTATCTTAGAATTATGGGCAAAGACGGTACGATAACCGTAGCCGTGGTCAATGATTACCATTTTACCATAACCGGCAGAATATTTTATCCGGGCGACAATGCCATCAGCGGTCGCCACTACCGGAGTACCAATATTCGCGGCGATATCAAGCCCCTCATGCATAACCATTTTACCGGTAAAGGGGGATTTACGCATACCGAAATAAGAAGTCAACCAACCTTTGGTTGGCCAACCTTTGGGCGTTGCCCGTCGCAGTGAGACCTGATCATTAAGGAGATTACGCACCCCTTCCTGACTTTGCTGCCGCAGTTCAAGCTTAACCTGCAATTGATTAATCCGTTGTTGTACCGCATCAACCAATTCAACAGTTTCAGTTTCTGCCAGCCCACCAATAGCAACTGGAACGTCTTGAGGTACCGTTTCTAAATTTGCCAACTGCCGTACGCGTGCATCAGTTTCATGCAGAGAATCAAGCTGCTGATGCACCCCCTTAAGGTCGACGACCAAACCGTGTAAAACTTGCCGTTGCTGACTGGTAGCAATTCTGAGACGCTGTAACTCATTGCGATCGACACTATAATTGAAATAACTGTAAGTCAGAAAAACCAGTAACCCGGCAACGATAAAACTACCCGACAAAACGGTTTTAATCATCCCGCTGCCGATAGCCATGCGCCTGACCTTGTTGTTTTTTCCCGGTATAATTATGACTGAAAAACGCTTGGACAAAATATCTAACTCCCAGAGATTGCCAATTCACCTACTCATTACTTTGAACTAATAACATGCTAATAAATTAAAATCAACAAACTTATATCGCGGTGGTTATTATCACCCTACAAGGGTGCGAGAACTCACAATTAATTCACGAGCGTGTTCGACTGTTTGTTGACCCACACGAGTTCCACCTAACATTCGAGCCATTTCACCGATTCGAGTTTCTTGCTGCAACAGGGTCAGCTCGGTAGTTGTCCGTCCGTAGTCTTCACGCTTTGCGACCAAAAAATGATGGTCAGCAAAAGCAGCAACCTGTGGCAAATGGGTAACACACAACACCTGTAAAAGCTTACCGAGTCGACTTATTTTCTCACCTACAGCAGTCGCTGCTTCCCCACCAATACCAGCATCAACCTCATCAAATATTAGCGTACCGACCCCATCACCAGTTGGGATGCTGCGCCTCAAAGCTAACATGATCCGAGACAACTCACCACCAGAAGCAATTTTTGCCAATGGCTGGGCATCCTCACCCAGATTGGCAGCAAGATAAAATTCACCGCTTTCCAATCCGTTTATTGCCGGCTCAGACAATGGCAACAGTCGGATAGTAAAAACCGCTTTAGCCATTGCCAACTCGGTTAATTCTATCCCGACTACTCGGGAAAGCTCATTGGCGGCAGTTTTCCGCTGACAACTGAGTTGTTTTCCGGCGCTTAGCAATAGTTCTCTTTGGTTCTCTAATTGCCGCTGTAAATGTTCCCGTCGGCCGTCGATATCATTCAAATCGTTAAGTTCAGCGGTAATCTGCTCTTTATATTCGAGCAATTCCACTACCGTTGGCGCATACTTCCCTTTCAAACTCGATATTAGTGCTAAGCGATCTTCAACCTGCTGCTGCCGTTGTGGTTCGAAATCGAGCTTTGCCGAATAATCTCGCAGCTCTGAAGCGACATCCTCCAGATTATAAAGATTACTCTGGAGCGACTTTGCCAGGCTACCCAAATGAGGATCAATCTGTTCTAATGCTTCGAGTTGAGCCGCCACCGCCGCAATCGTTCCACATACCGCTTGCTGCCCAGCATAGAGGTTTTCATAGCCACCAACGGTAGCGGCGGTTAATTTTTCGGCATGTTGCAACAGAGAACGTTCCCGCTCCAACTCAACATCTTCCCCTGGTTTCAAATTGGCAGCAGCAATTTCCTGCTGCTGAAAGCTAAGCATATCAAGGCGCTGTTGGCGCTCACGCTCGGCTAAATTCAAACGTTGCAATTCATTCTGTAATTGTTGATAAGCACCATATGCCTGCTTATAGATTGCCAGGGGCTCTTGTAATTCAGCAAAGTTATCAAGTAATTCCAGGTGGGTTTCGGTACGTTGTAAATTCTGATGTTCGTGCTGACCATAGATATTTACCAACCCACTAGTAAGTTCACGCAACTGCGACAATGTAACGGCAGAGCCATTGACAAATATCCGATTTTTCCCCGCGCGGGTAACAATCCGACGTACCAGCAATTCATCACCACCAGACAAACCGGCAGCAAGCAGTTTTTCTTGCAGGGAATCGTTATTCCCAAGGTTAAAAATTGCTTCAACCGTAGCTTCATCCTCACCGGTCCGAATCACCTCACCCCGTGCCCGGCCACCTAAAAGGAGATTTACCGCATCAATAATAATCGATTTACCGGCACCGGTTTCCCCGGTAAGAACGTTAAAGCCGGAACCAAAGGCAACGTGCAAATTATCGATAATGGCAAATTTTTTGATAATTAAATCGGTCAACATTATATGAACCAAAAGCGTGAGGAGTGAGGAGCGAGGAGTGAGGTTTTCCCTCGCCCTATCTCTCTCCCCAACTCAATTTAGTGCGCAGAATCTCGAAATAATCTTTACTTGGGCTGGCTACCAACCTGGTGCGTGCTTCGGAACGACGTACTTTGACCCGATCACCCGGCAATAATTTGCGCCCAACCTGGCCATCAGCAGTAAAAAAGACCACGTCATTTTCAAATTTAACGTCAATCTCAATCACCGAACGACTCCAGACCATAATCGGACGATTGGTAAGCATATGGGGGCAGATCGGTGAAATGAGCAAACTATTGATATCGGGATAGATGATTGGTCCCCCAGCCGCAAGGTTATAGCCGGTCGAACCGGTTGGTGTAGAGACAATTAACCCATCAGCCTTGTAACTGGTCAGATATCGACCATCGACATAGGTTTCCATGTCGATAATCCGTGCCAATGCCCCCTTATTAATCACAATATCGTTAAGGACGGTAAATTTACCAACCTCTTTACCATTGCGATGGATTGAGGCATCAATCATCATCCGTTCGGTAACTTTATAATCACCGACCAGTAACCGCTCTAACATTTCCGGCAGTTCATCGCTGGTAATTTCGGTCAAAAAACCCAACTGCCCCAGATTGACCCCGACAATAGGGACGTTATGCTCACAAATTAAACGGGCGACCGATATCAGGGTACCGTCACCACCGAGGACAATAATCAAATCGACCAGTGCCGGGATTTCGTCACCAGAGTAGCCATTCACCTGCCCAATCTGCTCCGCCAAGCTATCTTCGAGAAGAACTTCTATATTTTCTGGTTCAAAACGTTTGCAGATGGCAGTCGCTATTTGCTCGACATCGGGATGATTCTTTTTTGCGTAGATACCAACTTTTTTTAGCATCGGGTCACCGTAATAAAATGTCTACTCAGCACAAAACCAGGCTGAACCATTATTAAGCTCAAGAAATCTGCT
>DAOWKG010000312.1 GCA_030639985.1 Desulfuromonadaceae bacterium | reverse complement strand
TCTTAATGTCTGTATCTACCGCATCCCCGCAGGTAAATCGATTGTGTCACCTCCATCTGCCTGTCCCCATTGTGGCCATACTATCCGTTGGTTTCAGAATATCCCGATCTTAAGTTATGTTTTCCTCGGGGGGAAATGTGCAGCGTGTCGAGTTGGAATATCTTTACGTTACCCCGCTATTGAAGCCCTGACCGGTCTGCTGTTTGTAATGGTACTCTATTCCTATGGTTTTAGTCTTGCGACCTTGGTCTATTGGTTGTTTGTTGCCGCCTTGGTAACCATTTCATTTATCGATCTTGACCAGCAAATTATTCCAGATGTTATTAGCCTGCCGGGAATCGTAATCGGTTTTGCCTGTTCTTTTTGTATTCCTTGGCTTTCATGGCTCGATTCGTTGCTGGGTATTGTTGTCGGTGGTGGAATCTTGCTGGCAATTGCGTGGCTATATGAAGTTATTGCCAAGAGAGAAGGAATGGGCGGCGGGGATATAAAATTATTGGGGATGTTGGGGGCGTTTCTAGGTTGGCAGGCAGTATTTCCGGTAATTTTTATTGCGTCACTGGTTGGTTCCCTGGTGGGGATCCCTATGATGCTGCTACAAAAAGAGGATACCAAATTTGCGATCCCCTTCGGCCCATTTCTCGCACTTGCTGCAATTGTATATTTGTTTTGGGGCCAGCAGTTGATTTATTGGTATTTAGGTTTACTTAATTGATGCTGGTGTTGCAAAAGTTAGTTGTTGGCGCCACAACATCTTTTATGACCTCTCCCTACCATATGTTGGTCTTCGCCGATGGCAAACCACTATGCCTTGTAGATTCGGATTTTTGCTTAGCCAGCGTATAGTTTTTACGCGGGTTCATCATTAATGCTTAATTGAATTTTATTATTGGTTTTATTTAAAATTTCTTGACAATAGCTATTATTGACCTATAATTAGGCACAATTTGATTAATATTGCTGTTATAAGGATAAGTCGATGTCGCAAAATCGCGTTAAGGAAATTAGAGAATCGTTATTGATGAGTAAGGCTGAGTTGGCTCGCAATGCTGATGTTTCGCCTTTAACGATTACGCGAATTGAGCGTGGTCACACATGTCGGATGGAAACTATGCGTAAAATCATCTTGGCACTTGGATGTAAGTTGTCAGACAAGGCTAAGGTGTTTCCGGGGAAATAGCCGCATCGAATATTTTGGTGGCTGGTGTTTTGGACTCTAATCGGACTGGATAAGAGATGTTCGCTTCGAAAAAAGATATTGTTGGAATTGATGTTGGCTCAAGCGCAGTTAAAATTGTGCGTTTACGTGAGTCCCGCGGAACATATCATTTAGTAAATATTGGTATTATGCCGTTGGCTCCTGAGACGATTGTAGATGGAACTATTATGGACTCCACGGTTATTGTCGAGTCCGTAAAGAACCTGTTGACATCGATGAAAATCAAAATTAAGCAGGTTGCAACGTCCGTTTCTGGACACTCTGTTATTATTCGCAAAATTAGTTTACCAGTTATGACTGATGCTGAACTTGAGGCGTCAATCCAATGGGAAGCTGAGCAGTATATTCCTTTTGACATCTCCGAAGTAAATATCGACTTTCAAATTCTCGGCCCAGATCAAAAAGATCCATCGCAAATGAATGTCATGCTGGTTGCCGCAAAAAAAGATTTTGTCGGTGATTATATCTCGCTCTTTGCCGAAGCAGGTTTGGAGCCAGTAGTGATGGATATCGACTGTTTTGCAGTTGAAAATATGTTTGATTATAACTATGGGTTTGTCGATGGTGAGGTCGTTGCGTTGATAGATCTTGGCGCCAGTACTACAAGTGTCAGCATCTTGAGGGGCGATACTTCCATATTTACTCGAGATATTCAGACTGGTGGTATCACTTTAAGTGAAGAGTTGCAGAAGCGGCTTGGTATCGGCAGTGAAGAGGCTGAGAGAGCTAAGCTTGGCGATCGTAATATCGCAGACGTTGATCCCGATTCGATAGATGAGATAATGTCTGATGCAATCGAAAATCTGGTGCAGGAAGTGCAACGATCGTTAGATTTCTTTGCGGCAACTTCCAGTGAAGATCAAGTGACCAAGATGTATTTGACTGGGGGAGTGTCAAATTCTTTGAAAGTGAGAGAAGCATTGGAGGAGCGTCTTGGAATTCCTGCGGAGAGGGTGGATCCATTGCGAAATGTAACAATTAACGAAAAAGAATTTGATGCCGAGTATCTCGATGCTGTTGGTTCAATGTTTTCTGTTGCGATGGGGTTGGCTATGAGGAAGGTGGGTGACAAATGATTCGGATTAACCTACTTCCAGTCAGGGCAGCACAGAAAAAGGAAAAGTTGCGCTCCCTGTTGTCAATATTTATTCTTTGCATTGCTATGGTGTGTATTGGTTGCGGTTCGATGTATGTCCAAAAACAATCGGCGATCAAAGGTGTTAAAGGCGAAATTGCAGTTATTAACCAAAAAAATAAAGATTTGCGTAAAAAAATTGGTCAGGTTAGAGACTTTGAAAAGAAGAAGAAAGATCTGGAACAAAAACTTTCGACTTTGCAGTCCTTGAAAGCCGGAAAGTCTGGCCCAGTACATTTACTTGATGAGTTAAGTGGGGCCTTGCCTGATAAGGTCTGGCTAACCAAATTTTCTGAAAATGGTGGTAGGGTGGATATCTCTGGGGTTGCCGATAGTGAGAAAACTGTTGCCGTCTTCATGAAGAGTTTGGATGCTTCCCCATATTATCAGGGGATTGAACTCTCGGTGACCGAGCAAACTGTTGCTGATGATCAGAAAATGCAGCGATTTACTCTACGTTGCAGTGTTGAAACACCACCATCTGAATAAATGGGATTTTTACGATGAATGCAAAAGTCGATAAAATTTTAAATTTACCAGTATATCAACGGGCACTTATAGTTGTAGTAATTATGGCGCTCATTGCAGCTGGATTCTATTATTTTTTATACCAAGATCAATTGAAACAGCACTCCAGTTTAATTACTCAGCGCGAAAATGCTCAAAAACAACTAAATAAAAATCAAAAAATAGCTAACAATTTAGAGGTTTATCGAGCTGAATATGAAAAAATGCAAGTTAAACTGGATGCTGCTTTAGGAGAACTCCCCCTTAAAAAAGAGATTCCGAATTTACTGACAAGTATCGGTGACCTGGCAAGAGATAAGGGTTTGGAAATATTAAGGTTTAAGCCTGAAAGTGAAATAATTAAGGACTTCTATGCTGAAGTTCCTGTAACGCTAAAGCTGACTGGCTCATACCATCAAGCGGCGGCTTTTTTTGATGCTGTGAGTAAGATGGAACGAATTGTAAATATTAAAAAACTGTCTATGGGGAGTGCTAAAAATGTTAGCGGCAAGACATCTTTAGGGGTCAATTGTAGTGCGATTACCTTCCGTTTTATAGAAAAAAAGCCAACTGAAAAAGGCCAGAAAGGTGGTAAACGGAAATGAGTTTGAAATTCATTAAAGTAATTGGCCTTCTGTTTGTGTTGCTGCTTACGTTGTTGACGGTTGGGATTGTACCTGGTTTTGCTCAGCAAGATTCAGCTTCTGATGATAGCTTGCAAGTTCAAGGTACCGCTGTTGTAGATAGTGATAGTTATGCCTACAGCCATCGGGGGAGAAGAGACCCTTTTAATCCATTGGTGCAAAAAAAGGATGTAATCGTTGGCAAGATAAGTGGAAGATCTGCAAAAGTTAAAGGGCCACTGGAAAAGTTTGAATTAACTCAATACCGCTTGGTTGCACTTTTAGTGATTAAGGGTAATCCTCGTGCCATGGTAAAGGGTCCAGATGGTAAGGGCTATACCGTTAGCGTTGGTGATTATATCGGGATAAATGATGGAATAGTCAAAAATATCGAAACTAAAGTCGTCGATATTGATGAAAATGGTATGCGGATTGAGACAAGTCCAGATCGGATCGTAGTTGAAGAAGTTGGTATCGATACACTTACTGATAAAAAAGTTAAAGAATATCGATATATTGTCATGTAGGTAGTTTTTGAAGCGTTGTTGTACACGAATGCCTTTTAGGGGAATGATATGAGAAGAAGCGTTGTGCTCCTCAGTACTTTGTTGTTGTTTTTTTCGATTGCTCTAGTATCGCCTTTATGCGCCGCTGAATCACTTTCCGTGGTTTCGGTTGCCCCCAAGCAGGTACAGCTTACTGCAACTATGGGAATAGAGCAGGTGCGCTACTTTACCCTTGATTCCCCCAAGCGACTAGTAGTCGATTTGTACGGAGTCCTGCCGGGTAGCCATGAAGGTGAATTTACATTAAGTGACGGGTTTAAGTTGCTGAGAGTTGGACCTTTAGACAACAAATCCAGATTTGTATTTGATGTTTCAGGTGCGATTTTCCCAACTTTCAAAGTTGATATCGAAAGTGATAAGGTCGTTATTTCTTGGGAGCATCCACAGAATACGACAGCCGCGGCCCTATCTGAACCGACAACAATAGGAAGTGCAAAGATAACGGCCATTGACTTTACTGCTGAGGTTGGTCAATCCAAAGTTTTTATCAGCTTGAATGGCAATGCTGACGTTAGTGCTCTTGTCAGGGATGGTAACAAGATTCAATTTGCACTGAAAAACACTACGTTACCACAGTCTTTACGAAGAGTTTTTGATACCTTGGCATTTCCTAGCGCTATCTACTCAGTGACTCCTTACTTGGTTAATGCTTCGGGACAATCTGAGGTCAGGTTTACCGTACTTTTAAAAGGCGACGTGCCTTACGGCATACAAAAAAGTTCTTCTGGATATGTATTTGTTGTTAATGATGGCGCTTATGGTCAGTCTTCTGCTGTAACTACTGGAACATTGCCTGTCTCCGCTCAGGGGCAAACTGTCGATACCAGTTCGACGGTAGCTGCGGCACCATTAGTGCCTGCTTCAGGATCTGGAACAAAGTACTCAGGATCATCATCCGTACCGGTAATAAAACAAATTGGAGCTCAAGAAACTAATTATGCGGGTGAAAAAACTTCTTTAGTATTTGATAACGCTGAAGTCCGGGATATTCTAAGATTAATTGCCGAAATCAGTGAACTAAATATTATTGTCTCAGACGAGGTGAAGGGCAATGTGACATTACGCCTCATTGATGTCCCTTGGGATCAAGCACTTGACCTTGTTTTGGATGTGACTGCACTGGGGATGGTACAGCAAGGTAATGTTGTTCGAGTATTACCTATTGACAAAATCAGGAGTATGAAAGAGGCGGAGTTAACTGCTGACCGTTCACAGGAAAAACTTGAGTCCTTAGCAACTGAGGTTATTACTGTCAGTTATGCCGATCTTGCTTCTGTTTCAGCACCAGCGATAAATTTACTTAGTGATCGTGGCAATATTACCCCGGATGATCGTAATAAATTCTTGATCGTCACTGATGTTCCGCAGCGAATTGAAGAAATTAAAGAGTTAATTGCAATTCTCGATACCCCTGAACGCCAGGTTATGATTGAGGCTCGAATAATTGAAGTTTCTTCAGAGTATACTAGGGCATTAGGTATTGATTGGGGCATCACCCATAATTTATCTGAAGATGTTACAATTGGAACTAATGTTGGTGGCTCAGGGTTTCTTTTAGCGGGCAATGCGGCCTTGAATGGTACCAGTCCATTGGGGTACATAGAAGATCTTACTACCCTTGATTTGAAAATATCAGCTTTTGAATCTGCTAACAATTTGAAAGTAATTTCTACTCCTAGGGTTACTACCCTCAATGGCGAAGAAGCTACTATCACTCAAGGTATACAGGAACCCACCTATGTTCGTGACGGTGATGGTAATACAACCACTGAATGGAAAGATGTTACCTTGGAGCTTAAAGTTAAGCCGGTAATAAATCCTGATGGTAGTATTATTCTTGAAATTGATGCCAAGAATGATTCAAAGAAAACTGGTAGTGATGCTATAAATAAAAAATCTGCTAAAACCAAGGTGCTGGTGCAGGATGGTGAAACCACTGTCTTAGGTGGCGTCTTTGTTGAGAAGCAAGGGTATACAGATGGTGGCGTCCCGTATTTAAAAAATATCCCTGGCTTTGGGCATCTGTTTAAGCACGACGTTAAGGACACTAGTAAAAATGAATTATTGATTTTTGTGACACCTCGTATTATCAGAAGATAAACTTGGAAATAAGTTTAATATAAAGGGCAGGGTAACCTGCCCTTTTTTTATTTGTGGGGTTTAAATGCTTGAAAACATCCAAGTTTCCCTTGGTGAGAGAAGTTATCCAATCGATATTGGTGTCGATAGCTTGGATGTCTTGGGAAGTGAACTTGCCGAACATAACCTCCCTCGGCGCATGGCCATAATTTCTAATCCAACAATTAATGCTATTTACGGTAAGACTGTATATAGTTCTCTTCTAGCGCATGGCTTCACCCCATTACAATTCGATATCCCCGATGGGGAAGAATATAAAACCGTTGAAATTCTACAAACTATATATGATTTTTTGATAAGCAATGAATTTGATCGAGGTTGTGGAATAATCGCCTTGGGTGGTGGAGTCGTCGGCGATATTGCCGGATTTGCTGCCGCTACATTCTTACGTGGTATCCCCTATGTGCAGATCCCAACAACATTGTTGGCACAGGTAGATAGTTCCGTAGGAGGTAAAACAGCGGTCAATCACGATTTAGGTAAGAACCTGATTGGTGCTTTTTATCAGCCCGAATTGGTTTTCATCGATATTGCGGTACTTGACACCCTTGAATATCGAGATTTTGTTGCCGGAATTGCAGAAATTGTTAAGTATGGTGTCATCAGAGATTATGATTTTTTTTGCTGGTTGGAAAATAATGTTCAGCAGATTAAGGATAAAGATCGTGAAGCTCTGATGTATGCGATTAATAAATCTTGCTGTATTAAAGCCGAGATTGTCGCTGCCGATGAACGTGAGGGCTCGGTACGCGCAATTTTAAATTACGGCCATACTTTTGGACATGCTATCGAAAAATTGTCTGGGTACGGTGAGTGGAAACATGGTGAAGCGGTATCGGTCGGAATGGTTGTGGCAGCCAAAATTTCTTGCCAGCGGAATTTGTGTTCCCAGCTTGATGTTGAAAGAATTTGTAGTCTCTTAAAAGCTTTTGACTTGCCTACAGAATCACCATCTTTTGAGTTGAGTGAGTACGTCGCTTCTATGCGTCTGGATAAGAAGGTTAAACAAGGTGATCTTACTCTGGTTCTCAATTCTGGAATTGGTGATGTGGTTTTGCAGAAAATAGCAAATATAGAAGAAGTTTTTTCGACAATTCTTTAAACTTCTGTGAGG
Source organism: Desulfuromonadaceae bacterium (assembly GCA_030639985.1). Lineage (GTDB taxonomy): Bacteria > Desulfobacterota > Desulfuromonadia > Desulfuromonadales > Geopsychrobacteraceae > Desulfuromusa. The sequence continues at coordinate 3,099 of DAOWKG010000312.1, read as the reverse complement.
AAATTATGACTGAACAAAATCAGCAGAGTTTGTTATTGGGTAAGATAGCGGCTTACACTGAAATTTTGGTTAAGGATCCAAGTTCGACAATATTTGTTTCACTTGCTGAAACATATCGAAAAATGGGGATGTATGATGATGCCCGTCAGATAATTTCCCGCGGGATGCTGTTACATGCTGATTTTAGTCCTGCCTATATAGTATTGGCACGAATTCTATGTCAGTTAGAAGATTTTGCTGGCTCGGTTGCAGCTTTTGATCGCGCTCTTGAACTTGACAGTGATAACCTTGCGGCTCTGGTTGGTTATTCTCGGGTTCAAATTTTGCTCGGGAATGAAGCCTTCGCACGTGAATTATTACTAAAAGCTAGAAATCTTAGTCCTGCAGATCCTATTATTAATAAATTGCTCCTTTCGTTGCCCGAGGTTTTTGACCTGGAGGAACCTTTAGTTGAAGAGAGTTCAGAAGTAGCAGATGAAGTTGTCCCCGAGGCCGTTGAACTGGTCTCCCCAACGTTAGCTGAATTGTATTTAGCTCAGGGATTGACCGAGAAATCGTTAAATATTTATCAACAACTGTCAGATCGTAATCCCGATGATTTAACTTTTCGTCGTAAGGTTAAAGAACTGGAAGTTTTGTTGACTGACAATAAAACTGAAGTGTCTGATGAATTCATAGCAGTTGTCGATGACCAGCACGAGTATCAGGAGCAAGAGGATGCCAATACTTTTATTTTTGAACCAGACGTGGCTCTCGAAAATGGATTGGTATTGGATACATTGAACCGTTGGCTTAACAATATTAAGCTGAGGAGGGATAATGTTTAAATCAATAATGAAAGATGTTGTTACCAGCTGTACCGGTGGCGTTGGCGCGGTATTGATGGGTTATGATGGTATCGGTATTGATCAGTATTGCATTGATGACAATATTATGGATTTAAATTTAGTTGGGATTGAATATTCTAATGTAACTAAAGAGATCCGAAATGCTGTTAGTGTTTTAACCGTTGGTGCGCTAGAGGAAGTTTCAATCAAAACCGATCAATATTACGTTATAATCCGCTCTCTTACGGATGAATATTTTGTGGCATTGTTGATTGCTCGAGATGGTAACTATGGTCAGGGTCGTTATTTATTGATGCGTGAAGCAACCAAATTGCGCCAGGCTTTGGATTGATACTATGAAGTTGATGATTTTGAATGGTCCAAATCTGAACTTGCTGGGAATACGTGAACCCGAAGTGTATGGATATACCACTCTCGAAGAGGTAATGGAAAATCTTGCCGTAGAAGCAGATTCGCTCGACTTAGAAATTGAAACATATCAATCAAACCATGAGGGCGATTTGATTGATCAAATACATCGTGCTAAAAGAGAAAAATTTGCCGGAATTATTATCAACCCCGGTGGTTACACCCATACCAGCATTGCATTACGTGATGCCATTAGCGGGGTAGATTTGCCCACTGTTGAGATTCACTTGTCTAACATTCATGCGCGGGAACAATTTCGCCATCATTCTTACATCGCTCCGGTTGCGGTTGGACAAATTTCTGGTTTCGGGACCTATGGTTATAGTCTTGCTCTACTGGCTTTAATGAATAATTTGAAGAATCGGGATGGCAAGTGATTGCGGAACGTAGCACTTATCTTCTAGATTTACTAAAAATTGAAAAACTGGATGCCATTTTGTTTTTTGGTTTGCCAAATATGCGCTATCTGTCGGGTTTTACTGGGACAGATGGCGTTTTACTTATCGGAGCAGTTGAGACGCAATTTTTTACCGATTCGCGTTATCAGGAGCAGGCGCAAAATCAAGTTAGCACTGATCGAATTACCTGTTATAAAAATAAATTTAAAACTATTGTTGAAGAATTACAGGCGTGTGGTTATCGGAGGGTGGGGTTTGAAGCTGCTGCTATTAATGTTGCTCAGTATGAAGAACTTACTAATATTTCCAGAGATTCATTTGAGTGGGTTTCCCTAACTGCCCAGCTGCAGTTGCTTCGTGCCGTTAAATCAGCAGATGAATTGTCGGCGCTTAAACAAGCTGCCAGCTTGAATCAACAAGCATTCGATATTGTTATGCCATTAATTAAGCCGGGCGTAACAGAGTTGAAAATAGCCCTTGAGTTAGAGTATGTTTTGAAGCAATTGGGTGGTGAAATTAACGCTTTTGACTTCATTGTTGCATCCGGTAGTCGTGGTGCTTTGCCTCACGGAATTGCCAGTGATAAAAGAATTCAGGAGGGTGAACTGGTTACTATCGATTTCGGTACTCGGATTGATGGTTACTATTCGGATGAAACAGTGACCTTAGCTGTTGGTGAAGTTGACAGAAACCTTCGACAAATCTTTGATATTGTGTTAGAAGCTCATGATTCTGCTCTTGCTGCAGTTTGTTCAGGCAAGTCAATATGCGGTCTTGATGCGGTTGCTCGCGATTTTATTACTGCAAATGGTTATGGTCAATATTTCGGTCATGGACTGGGGCATGGGGTAGGGCTCGAAGTTCATGAGTTTCCGTCTGTTTCAGCGTATAGCGATAAAGATTTGATGACGGGAATGGTTATTACTATCGAACCGGGTATTTATATACCTGAATTAGGTGGGGTAAGAATTGAGGATACAGTTGTTGTGACTGGGGATGGGTATCAATCTATTACTACGATCCCTAAACAATTTAAACAGTTAAGCACTTGAAAGAATTTCAGGAGGAACATAATGGAACTTAAAGAACTTAGAAGTTTGATCAAATTAATAACGGATACCGACATTACCGAATTTAATATGGAAAATAAGGAAGAAAGTATCCATATAAAGCGCGGTCCAGATAAAGAAATTATTCAAGTTGCTGCACCTGTCGCAGCTGTTGCTGCTCCGGTGGCTGCGGTTCAAGCTGCTGCACCTGGAGCACCTGCTGTTGCAGAGGTTGCAACTCCGGTTGTTGATGATAGGTATGAATTGGTACCATCACCAATGGTTGGTACTGTATATCACAAGCCTTCACCTGATGCTGATCCATTTGTAGCGGTAGGTGATATTGTTGAGGCGGGTCAGACCCTTTGTCTGGTGGAGGCGATGAAGTTATTCAAC
>DAOWKG010000225.1 GCA_030639985.1 Desulfuromonadaceae bacterium | reverse complement strand
CGATAGCCGGTATCGGCCTGAATTTTAACCTGGTAGCCGCGGTCATTCAAATTAAAATCGTTGACGTAGCGACCGCCAAGTTGGGCTTGCAGGGTTGCAAATATAGAACTGATTGAAACCTTGAGGGTTTCGGTTCTGGTTCGATCAATATGCAGTGCAAGTTGCGGCGTATTGGCGCTATAGGTGGTAAAAACCCGATTTAAAACTGGATCCTGATTTGCGGCAACAACTAAAGCACGGGTGGCAGCAGCAAATTCTTGGGGGGTTTTATCCCCGATTGCCTGCAAGCGAAAATCGAAGCCACCGGTACGTCCCAACCCCCGGATTGGAGGAGGGGGAAACGCACGGATATTCGCCGCAGAGATCGCCCCCAGTTTTTGTTGCGATTTTTTTAAAATCGCCCCCAGTTGTAGATCGGCACTGGTACGTTCATCCCATGGAGCCAGAATCACCAAACCAAAAGCGACATTATCACCTCTGCCGCTAAGTAAACTAAAACCACTGACCGCCAAGACACTGTCGATCCCATTGATACTTTCAAGTTGTTTAGTTACCTGTTGTAACACCTTATCGGTGCGCACCCTGGCAGCGGCTTCAGGAAGTTGAACGTTAAGGTAAATCAAACCTTGATCTTCTGGTGGCAAAAAACTGGTCGGACGATTTTGAAACAGGTAATAGCTGCCACCAAATACCAGTAGCAACAATAACAGTGAAACGAACTTCCAGCGAATCAACCAACCGGCTCCGGCGACATAACCTGTGCGGGCAGCAAATAATGATTTGTTGAACCAAGCGAGGGGGCCGCTATGGATTATGGTCGGTTTTTTCAACAACACCGCACAGAGCGCCGGGCTCAAGGTCAAGGCGCTGATTGATGAAATCACAACCGCAGTACAAATAGTTACCGCAAATTGCTTGTAGAGTTGCCCCGTAATGCCGGGCAGAAACGCCACCGGGACAAAAACCGCCAACAATACCAAGGTGGTAGCGATAATCGGCCCCGTCACCTGACCCATTGCCTTAATTGCCGCTTCTCGAGGATTGAGGTTGTCGTCAGCCATAACCCGGTAGACATTTTCAACCACGACGATGGCATCATCAACCACCAATCCAATCGACATGATTAGAGCGAACAGCGAGATGGTATTGGCGTTGTAACCCAAAGCCAGCAGTACCGCGAAGGATCCAACCAACGACACCGGAATGGTAACGGTCGGAATCAAAGTCGAACGCCAATCTTGAAGAAAAATGAACGTTACCGCAACTACCAATAGAAAGGTAAGAAACAGGGTCCAGACCATTTCTTGGATAGCGGTAGCAATATAACGGGTTGAATCGTAGATAGCTTGATACTGCACATCACTTGGCATCCGAGCAGACATAGCTTCTAACTCTGCCTTGAGCCGCTCCATAGTCGCTAAAGCATTCGCATCAGAAGAACTATAAACCGCCAAGGTCACTGCCGGACCGCCATTGAGAATCGAACGGGTACTGTACGATTCGGCGCCAAGTTCTACCCTGGCAATATCGCTGACTCGAACCAATCCCCCCTGATCATTGGTGCGAACAATAATATCCTTAAACTCATCGATATTTTTGAGGCGCCCTTTAGCTCGCAAGGTGTATTGCAATTGTTGCCCGGTATTGACCGGTTCCGACCCAATCGTACCTACTGCTGCCTGAACATTTTGTTGCTGTATTGCGGTAATTAAATCATCAGCAGTTAATCCCAAAGCAACCATGCGGGCTGGATTCATCCAGATACGCATACTGTAGACAAGTTCCCCAAAAATCGAGATGTCGCTGACCCCATCAATACGGATAAGGGTATCCTTAATGGTACTGCTGACGTAGTTACTTAAAAACAGTTTGTCTCTAGTTCCAGCGGGCGAATAGAAACTGATCGCCCCGAGCATATCCGAGGAACCTTTACGCACCGTAACCCCTTGGGCAACGACCTCTTTTGGTAGTTTTGCCAATGCCGACTGAATCCGATTTTGCAAATTGACCTGAGCGATGGCCGGGTCAGTTCCGATTTCGAAGGTGACGCTCAAACTATAAAGACCACTATTAGAAGAGGAAGAAGACATGTAGAGCATATCTTCGACCCCATTGACCGCTGCCTCAATTGTCGTCGCTACACTATTAGCAAGAACCTGGGCATTCGCCCCCGGATAAGCAGCACTGACCCGAAGAGTTGGTGGGGTAATCTTTGGATATTGGGCAACCGGGATATTAAACATCGCAATCAGACCGGCCAACGTGATCAAAATTGCGACAACCACTGCCAGTCGGGGGCGATCAATGAAAATCTTTGAAATCATCCATCAATCCTTTTTGCCATTAGCGGCGGTTGTGGTCTTGACTAGCTGCCCCGGACGAACCTTTTGTACCCCCTGAACAATAACCTTTTCCCCGGCAATCAGGCCCGTTTCAACCGCCCACGAGGAACCAATGGTGGCTCCAGTAGTAATCGGTCGCTGCTCTACTTGATTTTGATCATTCACGACCAAGACATAACGGCCGTTACGATCTTCAAGCACTGCCGCTTGAGAAATAACCGGTAACAATTTTTCCCGGCTACGACCTGCCACTATGGAGACATACTGCCCCGGCAGCAATAACCCATCTGGATTAGCAAATAAAGCTCGCACCGCAACAGTTCCGGTGGTTGGATCAACTCGATTGTCAACAAAATCTATCTGCCCGAAACCCTCAAGCAGTTTACCATCCGCTAACTGCAAGCGGGGTTTCATGATGCCATTAGTCGATTTACTCGCAGCATCAGCCTGAGCAACCATGAGGGCAGAAATATCGTTTTCACTTATAGAAAATATCACCCGGATCGGATCGAGCTGAACAATTTGTGCCAGCACTCCCGAGGTTGGCCCACACAAATTCCCTTGAGTTAGAGCTGTTGCCCCGATACGACCACCGATGGGTGCCACCACGCGGGTATAGCCAAGCTCAATCTCAGCCAGGCGTAAATCGGCTTGCGCTTCCTGCAGTTCGGCACGAGCTTGCGCTTCTGCCGCCTCGGCGACCTCAAGATCGGCTATGGAAACACCACCTGTTCGCACTGTCTGCAGCCGTTGTAAATGTTGCCCGGTTCGCTTCAATATGACCTGTGCTTTGGCCACATTTGCCTGATTTGCTGCTACCTTCACTTGGTATGGTGCGGGTTCAATCAAATAGAGGAGATTCCCAACCCGAACATCACTGCCCTCCTGAAACAGAAGCTGTTCCAGCACACCGCTGACCCGAGCAGTTAAATTGACGGTTTGAACTGCCTCCACATGCCCAACGTATTCGGTTAATCGATTTACATCCCTTTCGGTAACGGCAACTACGGTAACCAACGGCGGTGGAGCAACCTTTTTCTCCGGAGCGGCAATCGCCTGGAGAGGAAACGTTCCAGCTAAAAATAGGACCAGTCCAGACAAAATAATTTTTATTGTTTTTACCTGCAGTTGATAACTGCTTAGAGGATGGTTCTTGTAGAGTTGTTTCATCGTTTCAGTACCCCGTAAAATGGAGATAAAAGTAGGTAATCGAAATTCCATAATTTTTAATTCAGCTGCGCTGGTGCCATTATAATCAATTTTGAACAATGTTGGATGAACACGCTATTAAAACGAACAACAGTTACGATAACTATCGCTTATAAATATAATTAAGACCTTAAACGATGCCCGTTACCAATTAACCATGCTGCCCAAATAAACAAAACAAGAGCCAAAGTAGCACTGAAACTAAAGGCCACCAGATAACTGGTATCACCGTAGCCAATCAGGGCATGACGAAAACCATCAATCAAGTAAAACAGGGGATTCAGGTAAGAAAACTGCCCCCATGGTTCGGGCAAAATGGAAATGGGATAAAATACCCCGCCCAAAAATATTAATGGCAGAATAAGAAAACTGGTATACATCGAAATCGTGTCAAAACTCTGGGCATAAATTGCGGCGATTAAACCAAATTGAGCAAACATAAAACTGGCCAACATTGCCATTGTTATCCCCAGTAAGGGCGATTCCCACGGCAAGGCGGCAAACATGGTTGAGATCAACCAAACTACGGCGCCAACCAATAATCCTCGCAACATCGCTGCCAAGGTGTAGGCCATTATGAACTGTGGTGGAGTAACCGGGGTAACCAACAGGTCAACAATTCCGCCCAGATAACGGGACATAAATAATGATGATGACGTGTTGGCAAAGGAGTTATTGATGATACCCATCATAATCAGACCGGGGATAACAAACTGGGCATAACTGAAACCATCAACAATAGTGAGGCGATCACCAAGGGTTGCACCAAAGACAAACAAATAGAGAGCGGCCGTAACGATAGGTGCTAGCAGAGTCTGGGTAGCAACTCGCCAGAAGCGGAGGATCTCCTTGCGTAGCAGGGTAAGGAACGGTAACCAAGAATTGAAATCCCGATCGGTATTATTTGCCATCACTTCCCCCGTCGATACCGGTGAGATGGATAAAGACATCCTCCAAGTTGCTCTGATCGGTTTCAATATCGCAAATTGGCAATTTCAGTTCACATAGATGGGAGAGTATCAAACCAACCTCGCCCCCCTTTGGTAAATTAAGCTGCAACATCTGACCATCAGCCTTTAATTCGGGCAGCCATTCTTCCAGTCCGGCCGGGATGACTGTCAATGGTTCTGCCAGCCAGATGCGGAGTTGCCGATCCGACAGCCGCCGCACCAGATCGCGAGTATCCTCCATGGCAATCAGATCGCCATGATGCATGATTGCGATCCGGTCACACATCTCCTCCGCCTCTTCGAGATAATGGGTGGTCAAAAGGATTGTCGTCCCCTGACGATTTATTTCCCGGACAAACTCCCACAGGCCATGGCGCAACTCAACATCGACCCCAGCAGTTGGTTCATCCAGAATCAACAATTTGGGTCGATGGATCAGTGCCTTGGCAATCATAAAGCGGCGCTTCAATCCACCCGACAATTTCAACATCACTTTATGCAAATGGGGTTCTAGCCCCAGACGGTCGATCAACAATTGCCGCCAGACCGGATCATCTTTCACCCCATAATATCCGGAGTGAAGTTTAAGCGCCTGATCAACGGTAAAAAAGTTATCGATAACAACTTCCTGATGAACTACTCCGATCATTCTTCGGGTCTGACGATAATCTTTCTGATTGTCATACCCAAAAGCGGTAATCTGACCGGAACCCAGCCGCACCACCCCGGCAATCATATTGATTGTGGTACTTTTACCGGCGCCATTGGGACCAAGCAGACCGAAAATCTCCCCTTGGCGAATGGTAAAATCGATGCCATTAACAGCAGAAACCCCATCAAATGACTTATGTAATTTTTTTATAACCAGTGCATCCATTCTGCGAATATACAACCACACCAACACACTGGCAAGAACAGAGCAATCGATTGACCTTTTAATTGTGTCGCACCTTGACAGTTCTCCTAAACACAACCATCATGGCGATACATATCGTTATCAATATCTCCCGAGCTGGATGTCAGGATTTTCATGCTGATCAAACAAATTCGTTCATTTCTGATTGCCCAAAGTTACGATTTTGCCATGCGTAGTACCGAAAAACGCTGTTTGCAACAATGGCGCAAAGAATTGCTGTGCCACGCTGACGGTGAAGTCCTCGAAATCGGTGCGGGAACCGGGATCAACCTGCCCCACTATCCGGCGACAGTGTCTCGACTGGTTTTGAGTGAACCAGACCAGCAAATGCGCCAGAAACTCAGTAAAATTGTGGCTCTACACCCAGTCCAAAAAACCGAAATCACCTCGTGGGGAGCCGACAATATTGCCGCCACAGACCACTCTTTTGATACTATTATTTCCACTCTGGT
>DAOWKG010000144.1 GCA_030639985.1 Desulfuromonadaceae bacterium | reverse complement strand
AGGTTTCCATGGCAAGCGTGGTGGCGATCGTGATTGTGGTGACCGTGAGCAGTGTGGTAAAAAAGGTAAAGGCCAGCGTTACAATAAGTGATATCGATTAAACTTTTAATAGCTAGGATTAAAACGAGCCGCCAAATCGGGGCTCGTTTTTTTTATTGTTTTGGTTGGAAAGTAGTTTCTGGTGTGACTTTTTTTCGGGGTTATGATCTTATATGCAGAGAGTTGTATGTATAATGTTCATTCGCAGGGAGATTAGCATGGAAACACGTGAAGTTGAATATGCCATTATCGGGGTTGGTACTGCTGGATTAGGTGCTTACAGCCGGATTCGTAAACAGACCGACAGTGTTGTGCTGGTTCAGCACGGCCCTTATGGCACTACTTGTGCTCGGGTTGGTTGTATGCCGAGTAAAATGCTGATTGCTGCCGGTGATCTGGCTCATGCCATTGACGAGGGGAGCTATTTTGGGATTGATGGGAACTATCAGGTTAATGGTAAACGGGTGTTTGAACGGATAAAACAGGATCGCTCCGAAAAGTTTGTTGGCGGCGTTCTTAAATATGTCAGCACCATTCCCGATAAATTCAGGATTGAGGGGAAGTCAACGTTTGTCGATTCGCACACCCTTGATGTTGACGGTAGGGTACAGATTAAGGCCGACAAAATAATCCTCGCCTGCGGTTCCACCCCTTATGTCTCACCGGTGTTTGCATCGTTACAGGATGAACTCGATACCAGTGACACCATCTTTGAACTCGATGATCTGCCCAAATCACTGGCGGTTGTCGGCCTCGGAGTTATTGCTCTGGAATTGGGGCAGGCATTTCACCGTCTCGGTGTCGAAACTACCTTGTATGGGCGCAGCGGCAGGATTGGTTCCTTCACCCATCCAAATATGCAGCGTGAAGTTTTGCGGACGCTGCAGCAGGAACTCAATATAATTCCGCAGGGCAATTTTACGGCTGCGACCAAGGTTGCCGATGGTTATGAACTGACCTATGTCACCGGAGATGGTGAGACGATCACCAGAACCTATGAGCGGGTGCTCCTTGCCAGTGGTAGAACCTCCAACCTTCGTACCATGAATCTTGACCGTGCGGGCCTGGTCCTCGATTCCAGAGGGTTGCCAGAGTATGATCCTTTGACCATGCAGTGTGGCGATTCCCAGACCTTTATCGCTGGTGATGCCACCGAAGACTTACCTCTCTGGCATGAGGCGTATATTGAAGGGCGGATTGCTGCCGACAGTGCTATCAATTTTCCGGTTCGGAAAGAGGGGAAACGGACCAGTGGGTTGGGGATCTATTTCACCGATCCACAAATGGCGTCAGTTGGGGCAGAATATAGCACCCTTGATGCGGAACAGATTATCGTTGGACGAGCCCGAATGAGCAGCGGCCCCCGCCACGAGATATATAACGATCATCGGGGGATGATTCAGGTTTATGTTGATAAAAATAGCGGTGTGCTGCTGGGGGGAGAAATATTTGGTCGGGGTGCCGAACATATGGCTCAGACTCTAGTGTTGGCGATTGAGCATGAAATGACGGTAGCTGAGATTTTACAGATGCCGGTCTACCATCCCTCGCTGGAAGAGGTGATGAAAACAGCACTGAGCAAGGCGTTGTTTCAGTTGAAATAAGGTGATTTTAGAATAGTGCTTGTAGTTTTAAGATAATAAATTAATAGAGCTACAACCAAGGATGGCCACCAAGAGCACCAAGGGAAACATTTTGCCTTTCTTGGCGTGCTTGGTGCCTTGGTGGCCAATGGTTTATTTACTTAAAGTTTGAGACTGCTTTTTCCAGTTTTAACAATAATTTTTTCTTCTCTACCCCGCCGGCATAGCCACCGATCCCACCATTTGATTCAATAATTCTGTGACAGGGGATAATGATTCCAATTGCATTTGCTCCATTGGCAGAAGCAACGGCACGAACCGCTTTTTCGTTATCGATCGTTTTTGCCAGCTCCAAATAGGACAAGGTGGTGCCGTATGGCACCTGTAAAAGTCCATTCCAGACGCTTTTTTGGAAATCTGTTCCCACCATTAACAGTGGAGTAGTAAATATTTCTCTGCTGCCAGCCAAATACTCCTCAAGCTCAATTTTAGTTTGTTTTAAGACCGCATCCTCCTGTTCAACAAATTCGGCAGCCAGCCCCCGCTTAAGGCGGTTGTCTATCGTTGCCCTCGTTTTTCGGTAGCTGAAATCAAGGAGGCAAAGCCGATTGTCAAAGGAGCCGAGGATCAATTCGCCGATACGGGTCTGGTGGAATTGGATATTTATTTGATTCATTTTCGTTCCGCTATTGTTAACCGTTAGAACAGTAGTACCGGACATTTAACGTTGTGCAGCACATAATTAGCGACCGATCCGAATAGAACGTCGCGAATTTCGCCAGTATTTAGTTTGCGGCCGATGACCAATAACTGAAACTCTTCTTCGTTGGCGATGCGGGGAATAATTCGCCTTGGGGCGCCAAATTCGAGCCGTAGTTCGATAGTAAAACCGGCATTTCTCAATTGTTGAGCCAGTTCTTCCAATCGCTGCCGGGCAGCTTTTTCGGCATTTTCACGCACCATTTCGATCTGAAAGTCGGGAATCATCCGATACGCCAACTGATCATTGATGACATGGAGTAAAACCAGTTCTCGGGGGAATTTATCTTTATACGAGATTATATCTTCGATGGTTTTTTGGGTAGTTGGTGAATCGTTTACCGGGATCAAAACGTTAGTTGCCATCAGATTCCTCCTCGTCTGGGGATGAAGATTAAATTTGAATCCGCATCTTTTTGCAATAACTGCGTAATACCATTTCTGCTTGATTCAGTCGTGAAATCTGCATGTTTTTGGCTTTGATAAGTTGTTGGTCGTCAATTGGGGTTTGGATTTGCCGGACCTCGCGTTTGACTATGGTTATATTTGTCAGAATAACTTTTAAATCAGGCGGACTATATTTCTTTAGCACTGGGGGGGACAAACTCTGAAAGCCATCAGCAATATCTCGTGCCAGTTTTTTTGGATTTCCGGAAATTGCCATAAGGTGAAACTACTTTCTTTATGGATTGTGGTTTAGTTGTGAAACTTGCTCATTCATAGTCCAGAAGTCATACAGATATCCCAGCCCGAAAATCCCGCCGGTCAGTAGATAAATAATACCAGAGATCCACTTGCCCAGATACATCCGATGGATTCCGAACAGACCAAGAAATGTGAGCAGCACCCAAGTGACAGTATAATCGTAGGGGCCCTCATAGAAGCGCAGGTTGGCCTGACGATCCATGCCGGGGATAAGGAACAGGTCGATAATCCAGCCAATTCCAAGCAGTCCCAGAGTCAGAAAATAGACGGTTCCAGAGATCGGTCTGCCATAGTAAAAGCGGTGTGAGCCGGTGAATCCAAAGATCCACAATATATAGCCAATTACTTTCTGGTGGGTCTCATTTTGCATCCTGATCATTTGTCTCCAACCGTTTTGACAATTGTTATACACAGGCATTCGGCCGTTGCAAATACGACATCACCGCAACAAATTTTGCCATGTACCATCACCTTGCGGCCTTCTACTGAAACCACGCTGGTTTCAACGGTTACCACCTCACCAAGTGGGAGCATGTTGCGAAAACTGATGTTGAGGTTTCCTACTACAATTGGATATCCGGCTGCCCACGCTGCTAACCCCAAAACTTCGTCGAGTACTGCCGCCACAGCGCCACCATGGGAAGCTCCCGGCGGCCCTTCCGTTGCGGGACCAAACCAGATGCGTGCCCGCAGTTCCTCTTCGGTATTACGATAATAAGCGACCCGATAACGATCTCCATCAGGTTCACCCGAAACAAAACGTAATGATGTCCCGACCAGAGCCGGTGCATCAAACGGTGTCCAGCCAGTGTCTCCGGTTAAATCTACATTGTCAGTATCTATTCTGAGCGACGTTTTCACTTAATTAATTCTCCGTGTTAGTTGCAGGGGTCAAATCTGCTGTTGAGTAATT
>DAOWKG010000058.1 GCA_030639985.1 Desulfuromonadaceae bacterium | reverse complement strand
GAAATCCAGTTATCGAGCACCGCTTTTTTTTCTTCCGGTGTAATTGCCGCCATCCCTTTTTCAAGAATTGAAGTCAGCAGTGGCCAATCACTGCGGCCAGCAAAGGAGAGGTCAAAAACAAAATCGGTATCCTGGGTCACCCTGAGATTGCTGATACCGTCCTTTTGAATGTAGTAGGATGCCGAGGCAAGATTGAGGACCATTGCATCGACTTTTCCGAATGAAACTTGACGTAATCCGGAAGAGATATCTGGCATAACATCCAGAGGGATATCAGGGTAGGCTTTCACCATATACTCATGATCAGCATAGTTTGAAACAACGGCAACACTTTTCCCTTTTAACTCCGCCAGCTGCGGGAAATCGGCAGCAGAATCTCGAACCAGCACCACGGCGGGAAACTCGACATATGGTTTGGTAAACCGCATATAGTTAAGGCGTTCCGGCGTTGGGACCGCGGCACCCCACATGTCAATCTGGTGAGTTTTTGCCTGAGCGATCACTTCACTCCAATTTTTGAGGGCGATAATCTTAAATTGCAGCGGTAATTTTTTTTCTAACAACTGAATAAAATCAGCGGCAATGCCACGGTAAACCCCATCTTTATCAAAAAATTCAATCGGTGGAAAATCGGCATCTGGGGCAAGTCGAATCACTGGATGATCCAGCAGCCAGGATGTTTCTTCTGGAGAAAGCCCAAGTTTATTCTCGGTATGGGAAGAACTATTAGCTGGCAGTAACGCCACGCTTAATATGAGAGTGATAAATATTGCCGTAGTGGTAATTAAATGCTTATTTAGCATAAGACTAAGTAGGTCCTTATTATATATAGGGCGATTTCACAATGTTTTTTGTTTTCTCAGCAATACAAACAATCATATAATGATTATAGATAAAGTCAAACTACATTCGCTGTCAGTAACTACCCCCTCAGCCGCCCTATTGGGCACCTTCTCCTGATGGAGAAGGACGCATGGGCATTGAGAAAAGGTCATGATAAAAATTAAAACTCGGGAAGAAATTGAAAAAATGCGCCAAGCTGGTGCCTTGGCAGCGCAGTTATTGAATTATATTGAGCCATTTGTGATCGCAGGGGTTTCAACCCAGCATCTTAACGATCTTTGTGAAGAGTTCACCAGACAGCGTGGGGCGATTTCTGCCCCTTTCAATTATCATGGCTTTCCAAAAAGCATTTGTACTTCAATCAACAATGTCGTCTGCCATGGAATTCCTTCGGCGGATGATATCCTTAAAAATGGTGATATTGTAAATGTCGATGTTACCGTCATCCTGAATGGTTATCATGGTGATACCTCGCGCACGTTTTTAATCGGTGAAGTAGATGAGAAAATAAAAAATCTGGTGAGCCGCACCGAAAAAGCGATGTATCGTGGAATTGCGGCGGTTAAGGCGGGGAAATACTTGTCTGAAGTTGGCAAAGCGATCGAAAAATATCTAAGTAAATTTGGTTATTCTACGGTTCGAAGTTACGGCGGCCACGGGATTGGTAGTGAGTTTCATGAAGAGCCGTTTGTCCTCCACCATTTTAGCCCGGAAAATAAAATCCGTCTTGAAGCGGGGATGATTTTTACCATTGAGCCGATGGTTTGTATCGGGCAAAATTATGAAGTAGTGACTTCGGCTACTGATGGTTGGACTGTTACCACTGCTGATGGCAGTATCAATGCCCAGTTTGAACATACGATTCTGGTTACTTCGACAGGCGCCGAAATTCTTACGGTGATATAGATTGTTGCTTGATTGGAAATTGGATGGTTAAAGGGGAGTGCTTCGACTTTAAAGTCAAGGTAACGATCAAGGTCGCGGGGTTGCGCCCCCGCTCGGCGCCTTCATTTCTTTGTGCGTCCAAAGAAACGAAGCAAAGAAATACGCCCGACCTCCTTGCCCGCCGCTGGCGGGTTCCCTCCATTTCACAACTGCTTTGAGGAGCGGCAAAAACTCGCTTCACTCAAACATTTGCCGCTCTTTTTCTCAAATCAGCCGTTCCACTCCGGCGGCGTCACACGGGGGAAGGTGACCTGAACAGTCGTTTATTCTTGAAGTTTTTGACTTTTTCGCCATTAAGAGACGTTTACGTCTCGTTAGGCGATGAACCGCTCAACCAGTTTAACGTATTGCTACTTTCATCATGCTCGTAACAATATCGAAGCGTTGCCACGCAGCAGATAACTATTCGCAAAATCCGCTATTGAACTAGCGTAGAAATGTTAGTGAAAGAAATAAAAAGAGTTTCTTTTGCTTGCGTTTTCTTTGCGATCAAAGAAAATGAAGTCGGCTGTCGGTCCGAAAACCGACGGTCCTAAGGTTTAGATGTGTCGTTCACCTAAGGACCATTCGGCAGGACTACTCTGGCAAAACATCCGCCACCAATTCAAGTATATGCACCGCACGCTGTTTTTCACCCGCATGATTAATACTATCCTGTAACTGCATAATACAACCCGGACAGTCAGTAGCAACCAGCTTCGCCCCACTATCAGCAATATGCCCAGCCTTCTTGGCACCAATTTTCTTACTGGTATCGTAATGGTAAACCGAGTAAGTCCCCCCCAGCCCACAACAAGTACCAGCATCCTCCATTTCAATATATTCAACCTGTGGCAATGCTTGCAAGATTGCCCGTGGTTCTTTGGTGATACCATGATTACGGAGGTGACATGGATCGTGATAAGTAACCTGCACTTGATTTTTCATTTTTGGCAGGGCAGCCAACTTTTCGGTGAATCCATGTTCAACCAAAAAGACAAAGATGTCCCTGACTTTATCCTGATAGCCAGCGAATTCTTCCCCCAGCCCCGAATAAATTTGGGTTATCCCCGAATGGCAAGAGGCACAGGCGGTAACAATATAGTCGTACTCATATTGTTGAAAAACGGCCAGGTTTTCTTCTGCTAACGATTCAACCGTTTTCGCTGCTCCGGCAGAAACTGCTGGCAGCCCGCAACAGACCTGATTCTTTGGAACAATGACATTGACGCCGATAAATTTCAGCGCTTTGAGTAAGGCTTCACCTGCTTCGGGATACATAAAGTTAATGCCACAGCCGGTAAAGAACAAAACCGTGGGCATATCAGCATTGCCGGTAATGGTTTCCGCACAGCGTTCCCGAAATGGTTTTGCCGTTAATGGCGGTAAAGTCCGATCAGAACTGATGAATGGGGCCGGAAATCGTAATCGTAGACCACTTTGTTCCGGGATCTGCTTGAACAATAGTTTTGAGAATGCTCCGCCACCTTTTGCCAGCAGATTCATCACTTTAGAATGTTTGAGGATCGTTCCTACCCCGGCACCAAAGGTTGATAGCCCTTTACGGTTGGCAATTTCACGGCGGGTGGCAGCGACGATATCTTCGGTGTGCACTTTGTTGGGACACTGGGAGTAGCAACTGCCACAGAGGAGGCATTGCGACATGTCGAGGAGAAACTTCTCTTCGAGGTCGACCTCCCCCTTTAAGAGTGAGTCGGCGAGGGCGATTTTACCTCTGGCAACCCGTCCTTCATGTTTTTCAGCACCAAAAGCGGGGCAATGGGCACGACAGCCACCACACTTAACACACTGGTCTATTTCATCTTGAAAATCTGCCAGTGTTTTGAACTTTGCCATTATCTATTCACCTTCCAGATCGAGCCGGAAAAAATCTTTGGCTTTTATCTGTTTATCGCTACTCATTTGTGTTGGTGCCGTCCCTGCGGCAAAAACTTCAAAATAGGCGTGCTTATCGTCTGCCGCCAGCAGGAGACCATTTTCTTTATCAATCGGATGAAATTCGATGCTATCGGGTATCTTAAAGTCCTGCAGGGGGTATTGTTGCACCGCCCCTTTCATAAAATTGACCCATGCCGGTGCCGCTGCTTTGGAGCCGGTTTCATTTTTACCCAAAGGGCGCTCCTGATCGTAGCCAACCCAGGAAACACAAGCAAGTTGTGGCGTGTAACCAACGTACCAGGCATCCTTTAGATCGTTAGTGGTACCGGTTTTTCCGGCGGAGGGGCGGCCGATTGCTTTGGCACGCCAACCGGTTCCTTCGCGAACCACACTTTCGAGGATGTTGGTAATCAAGTAAGCAGTTTCGGGTGAAATCACCCGCCGTGGTGGTCTGCGAATCAGGCGTTGATCAGCTGCCATGCCGGTAGCAAAATCGGCGGGATCGATCGACTCGAGAATGCGGCCGTTACGATCACGAATTCTGGTGATATAGGTTGGCGGGATCAGCACGCCACCATTGGCAAATACCGTATATGAAGTCAACATTTCCAGCGGGGTAACGGCAGTTGAACCCAATGCCATCGATAAATCACGCTGGAGCGGCGTTTCAAGCCCTAACTTTG
>DAOWKG010000171.1 GCA_030639985.1 Desulfuromonadaceae bacterium | reverse complement strand
TCAATTTTAATTTCTTCGCAGCTACTTCCCAAAGTGATTTTCACCCCTTCCAGAAGCTTATTATGGATATTAATTTTGGGATTTATCCCCACCGGCTTTTGTGGTGGTGATGATTTTTTTTCGGCACTAACCCGGTAGTTTTCTTCCTCCAGCTTAGCTAACTGTTCATGCAGGATAGCCAAACGCCTTTTGGCTACTATGGCAATCCCGGTATCCTTGGTTATCAACTGCTTTAACGGTTTTATCGCATCAATAACCGAGCGAATATGCAGATCAATATTTTTCGATCGGTCCCTTAAATAAAGTAATCGATCCATGTCTGGAAAATATACCCCGGCGACCAGTTCAGTTTTATGACCCGCTGCACTACCAACACTTTTCGCTTCTATCCCGGCTAAAGCAACACATTTGCCACCAATAATAGGGCCCCGTTCGACGATAATTTTGCCGGTCGCTTTAACCAGGGAATGGCGGATCTCGTTGGTAACGGTAACATCGCCGTAACATAAAACCGTAGCCTGATTGAGAAAACTGGCACGCAGATCACCCCGGCAGACAATTCGACCGACATTCTTCCCGGCCATGCTGGTCATTCCAACTGACCCATCCGATTCAATCTGACATGCACCGACGACCCCGGCAAGGTTGAGCCCACTTGTCGATTTAACATCAAAATCGTCAGGAACCTCACCTTTTATCTCCACAAAACCCTTGAAATCAATATTACCAATGGTTAAATCGACATTCCCGGGGATCACCAGAAGATCAACAACCGAAATAGTCTGTTTTTCCAGCAATGCCCGTCCCGATTTTTCGGCAAAGGCGACCCGACCATCATATTTAAGTACCACCCCTTCGCCCGCTTTTAGTTCGAATGGCTTGCCCGAATCAGCAGGAACCGGCAAACCATGAACCGTGAGACCGGGGATGCCTTTCGTGGGAGAACGAACCATGCCGAGCTTCTGCCCCGATTCAATTTCGCTATACGCATTCAGGTTTTTGAGATCAACGGTGCCAGTTTCATCTTCCTCTAATTCAATGTCATCTCCAGAAATTTTCACATTAAGTTCAAACCAACCATCGGCACCAGTTTGTGGTGCAATCCCTCGAGCCACAACTGTCGGTTCCAAACTCAAACCCATTTCTATAGCCGCACAAAGCTCATAGATGGCAGGATAGTCAATCGTCTTAATGATATTGTTCTGATGCAAAAACCAGAACAGGTCAGGGGGAGTAATAACCGCTTTCGGTGACAAGAATGGTGAAGAGTGAAAAATATTTTCGTGACTATCGTTCAGGGGGGGAAATTCATCAGCAGTGGGCAAGTCGGATTCCCTGCCCACCGCAGAAAAAGAATCCAACACCGATTGTGACGGGAAGATTTCAATCTCAGCCAAGCACTCCATCTGCTGCTTAGTCAAGCTGAGACACAAACGGTAGCGCTCATTCTCCTCGACAAATAACAGGTTCGGCTCATCTAGACTAGCGGTGGAATTGTGTACATCAATCAACGCTAAAACTCCTGTTCAATCCTGATTTCATCTGTCAGTCAGCCTGCGAACATACGGATTCCAGAAACCCACTCCATTTTTTATCTTTAACCAGGATTCGGTATTGTTCTTGCGAATAACCGATATCCCCCTGGCAGATACGATTCGCATGCCAGACTGCCTTTGTAATAGCGGAAACATCTGGACCAACCGGAGGCTGTTTTTGGTTATGCTGTCGAATCGTTTCAATCACTGGATCGGGAAGTCCCCACAGGGCCGCCAGATAACCGCCGACAGCGGCATGATCGGTTTTTAAAATGCGGCGCTCAGCATCCTTAAAACTGATCTGCTCTGCGGCACTTAAGACAATAACCTGCCGGTATTGTTCCGGCAGACAATGAGCCAGAACCAACCGACCGACATCAAACAGCAAGCTGCCAAGCACCGCATCGGCCACCAGACCGGGATCTTCGGTCTCCCGGATCAACGCCTCTGCTAAGCGGGCAACCCTGAAACTATGCTGTTGCAATTGTTCCAGTTTAAATTCCCGACAGGCATCCAGACTTCCTGAGGTCAAAACATGGCGAGCAGAGAACAACGAGCGAATGGTATCGAGATCAAGGTAGGCGACGGCATCTTCCAGAGTACTGATCCCGCCAGCAAGGGTAAAATTCGCTGAACTTGTCAATTTAAACAGCTGCATCGCCAAGGCGATATCCCCACCAGCAATATGGGCCAGCAGCTTCGAGGAACTATCCAGATCATCGAGGCAGGTGGTCAATTTGGTGTAACTGTCAGGATGAATTGGCAGGGACGTCAATGCGTTCAGGTGCTGTTTTAACTCTTGATCACTGAGGATCATATTGAGACCGGCTATCCGCTCCAGAAAACGCTTGAAGCCATCCAGTTTCAACGGTTTCCAGAAAAAATAGTGGCAGATATTGGCAGTTTGGGCATAAGTTACCTTGTCCGCTTGCCCAGTCAACATGACCCTGATAACGTTGGGGTAGTCAAACTCAATTTGTGAAAGCAGCTCAAGCCCATTCATACCCGGCATCTGAAAATCTGACACCACGATATCGACACTGGATGCCCTCAATAACTCCAAAGCTTCAGAGCCATTGGTGGCAAAAGACATGTTCCATTCAGAGCGCAACGCATGCAAGCCACGTTTTATACCGTTCAACAGGTTCGGATCATCATCGACAAATAGAATTTTGTTCATTGTTCCAATTCGCAATCCGACCTGAAATTAACAGGTCAATGAAACGGTTACAAATATGTGCTAGTACTAATCATACCAATTTTCCAGCAGAATTGGAAACAATTCAGTTTTTAATTACTTGGTCAAGCGATAACGGACAATAAAAAAGCTCGCAAAACTAAATTTGCGAGCTTTTTTATTGTATCTAACCAACTACCGATCAACGCACCTGAACAACTTCCTTCACTTCGGGAATCTGTTCCATCAGGTTGCGCTCAATCCCCATTTTCAATGTCATTGTTGACATCGGACAGGAGCCACAAGCACCGGTCAATTTAACGCTGACGACCCCATTTTCTGAGACATCTACAAGTTCGACATCGCCACCATCAGCCTGTAACATCGGACGAATTTGATCTAAAACTTCTTCTACACGTTCTTTCATTGGATATTTCCTCCATGCAATTATGAGCTTATTGGTCAACTATACAGGCAATCAGCGATATATTGCAAGTTCAGAAATCGAATCGTAGCTAAAAAGCACTGGCAGGGATATTAATATCACGGATACGCTTACCGCAAATAAGTTCCGGCATGCCGACGTTCTTCCCCTGTATAAGCACTTTAAAAGTTTCCCCCATCCCCCCTTCAGGAAGAATCAGAGTCTTTAAGTTCATCCGCAATGCCTGCGCTTTTTGGGGATCAGCTTCGCGACTTTCCATCTCAATCAACAGCTCCAGAAAACCGAGCCCCATGAGAAATTGATATTGCTGACCATAATAAAGGAGATCCAAACCCTGTTGCCGGCCAATTTTCTGCAATGCGGTAAAATCGACATGGGCAGTTATGTCCTGGCTACCAATCCGCTGATAGGGATCTTCATTGGTCTGATGCTGATGATAACAAAGAAGAGTTCCGGCATGGCGATAAGGGGCATATAATTCTTCGGCCAGATAGCCGTAGTCAATCGTCAACACAAAACCACGTTCCAGCAAACTGGCAATCTGGCTCATCCATTTACCGGCAGCAAGATTAACTTCACAGCGATTACCCGTTCCGGGTTCGATGCCGACAAGTTGAAAATAATCTTTAATCGCTAACGTGGAAAGGGGACGCAACTCATCACTAAAACCATCATCTTTAGTAACAACATATACCTCCCGTAACTCTCCGCCATGTTTTTCGACCAGATGAACCGGAAAGGCATCGATCAGTTCATTGCTGAGAAAGCAACCCACCATCCCCTGCAAGTCATCGAGCTGACACCAGTCAACCAGTCCGGCAGCACAGTGTCGCTGCAAAACATCCTTTTGCCGCAAGCGGTTATCGGGGCTTATTTCTACCAGACGGTATTGCAACCGGGCATAAAACTCCGGCGCTTCAGCTGCCAAAGCATCAAGGATATCGAGGCAGAGATGCCCTTCACCAGCCCCCTGCTCGGCAATTATGAATTCACCCTGCCCCAACAGTTGCCACATTTGTTCCAATTGCCTGGCGATCAGTCTGCCGAAACAAGAATGGACACTTGAGGAGGTAAAAAAATCTCCTTGTTTACCGATCCTGGTGCGTGCAGAGGTGTAGTAACCATGTTCAGGATGATAAAGAGCATGTTGCATAAATTCGGCAAAGGTAATTCCATTTGCAGTAGTAATTTCCCGATTCAGCAATAGCTCCAATTCATTTTTTCGCTTTTCAGTCATACAAAATAGCCATTTCAATTATAATTTTGGCGAAATTATAGCCAGCGGCTATGGCAAAGACAAGTGATTAAACCAGCATAAGCGCTTGAACTTGAAAATGATTCATGTCATTATCTGGCGCTGTATAGAAATCGGCAATTATCCGACGATCATCCTACAAAATTTACCTCTGGAGAGAGTTTTATGGCAATCATCACGTTTTCTCGCGAAATGGGCAGCGGGGGAATCCCAATCGTCCATCAGGTAGCAGAAGAGCTAGGCTACACCCTCGTTGATGGCGATATCATCAAAAGCTCTGCTAAAGATTATAATCTGTCACAAGAAGCATTGCAGCAGATTGACGAGAAACCACCGGCTTTTGTTGAAAATCTTGATCGACAGATCGAACTGGACATGTCTCGCATCCAGTTGATAGTACTGGAACAAGCACTGCTAGGAGATGTTGTTATCTACGGTCGAGGTGGTCAAGATCTGCTGCCAAACATCACCAGTGTAGTCAGGATTCGGGTTATTGCCCCGTTTGAAGAGAGGGTTGAACGCTGGGCCCAACGCGAATGGATTGATCCCGATCTAGCTCGTTCTTTGGTACGCAAAAGTGACCAGCAGCGAGCTGGTTTTATCAAATATTATTTTGATCGCGACTGGTGCGACCCGTTACAATATGACCTGATTGTAAATACCACCAGAATGACTGTCAAAATGGCAGTCAAGTTAATCAAACAAGCGGTTGAGTCCCCCTGTCTTGCCGAAATGTCTGACGGTTGCAATCATAAAATCAAAGATTTAATCATTCAGAAAAAAATCCAGATTGCCCGATTAGACGATATGCGAATCAAAGATATCTGGTTTAATATTGATGTCACCGATTGCGATGTAACGCTGTCTGGTCATGTTTATAGTGATGCTGAACGACTCGCAGCCATCGACATTGCCGAACAGGTTGAATGGGTTGCAAGCGTTACCGACAACCTGAAAATTGTAAATTATTGACAATATTAAATTCACAATTAAGCAGTTAACAAACCCACAAAACGCCGGTAAACCCGGCGTTTTGTGTAATCATCAGGCTTAGATCAAGGAGTAATTCCAATGGCGGGACATAGTAAATGGGCCAATATCAAGCACCGTAAAGGGGCACAAGATGCCAAGCGGGGCAAAATATTCACCAAACTGATCAAAGAAATTACCGTTGCTGCAAAAATTGGTGGTGCCGATCTTGAGTCTAATGCCCGATTGCGATTAGCGGTTGATAAAGCCAAACAGGGGAATATGCCCAAAGACAACATTGAACGTGGCATCAAAAAAGGCACCGGCGATCTTGACGGCGTTACCTACGAAGAGGATATGTTTGAGGGTTATGGCCCCGGTGG
>DAOWKG010000021.1 GCA_030639985.1 Desulfuromonadaceae bacterium | reverse complement strand
GATTGGATATGCCGGGGGTAAATACCAGCTCTTCTGCAAATAACTCTTGGTAGAAGGCAAACTCATCACAGCCGGCCGGTAATGGGGCGGCAGCTAACCAGAGTAACGCCGGGTCAGAACCTAAAACCAGACTTACCGGCAATGATTGATTCATTTCTGCTGCTACTTTAAGGTGAGCGGCAACCCCAGAGTTTGGGGAAAAGTTCAATGCTAATCGCTGATCATCAACAATTTGTGCCCGATAAAGACCAAGATTTCTGTCTCCAGTTACAGGATGCTCACTGATTGTCATCGCCAGACTTAGATAACCATCCCTCTCCCGCGGCCAACTGCGCAATGCCGGTAGTGCGGTTAGTTTTAAATGTTGATCTAGTGGTAATTTCTTTTCGGCACTAATTACCGGAGTGGACGAAAATTGTAATCGCTCTGCTGCTGAACCATTACGCCCCATTAGCAGCTGATGTAGCTGGGCAGAAAATTCCGGATAAGAATTAACATGGAATAATTGGCAGGCTCTTGACTCAGAACCAAAAAGATTTGCTACTAACGGAAACTGCGAGCCTTTTACCTGCGGGAACAACAAAGCTTTGCCGCCCCCGAGGGAAGTAAATTCACGGCGGCAAATTGCTGCTAACTCAAGCTGTGGATCAACTTCAACGGTTATCTCCCGGAGTTCATTGGTAGCAGCAATTTTATTCAGGTAAGTACGTAAATCCATCAGTAGATTCTACTTCCTTCCCCACAAAAATACCAAAAAAAAGCCCTGCAACAAATTTGCAGGGCTTTTTAACTTTTGAGCTAGAGACTCAGCAATCCAACATTGTTGCGGCTAAAATCCCGCTAATTTTGCTAAATTCATCAATGACCCTGGCATAATGCCAAGATAAAGAACCCCGGCAAGGGAGATAACAATCGAAATTGCCGTTGGGACGTTAACTTTAACCCAAGCAAAATCTTCTTGTGGATCCCGAAAGTACATTTGCACCATAATCCGCAGGTAATAGTAAAGTGATACGGCAGAATTGAGCACTCCAATAATGGCTAGCCAGATATAGCCCGCCTCGATGGCACCGGCAAAAATGTAGAACTTGCCGATAAATCCAGCTGTCGGTGGCAACCCCATCAATGAAAATAAGAAGATCGTCAGGACAATTCCGAGGATAGGTTTTTTATAACCAAGCCCGACAATCCCGTCTAAGGTTAGGTTCTCTTCTCCCTTTTTCCCGATCAACACCAGTACCGCAAAGGCACCCATATTCATAAAAGTGTAAACCAGCATGTAGAATAAAATTGCCGACAGACCGATCTGGTTCCAGGCAACTAATCCAACCAGTGCATAGCCAGCATGAGATATGGAAGAATAAGCCAGCATCCGTTTAAGATCTTTTTGACTTAAAGCGATAAAGTTACCGACCGTCATGGTCAACACTGCAAGCACCCAGAAAAGGGAAGTCAATTCAGTTTGTAATCCATCAAGACCAATAATCGAAACCCGCATTAATGCAGCAAAAGCAGCGGCTTTAGGCCCGGCACTCATAAATGCAGTTATTGGAGTTGGTGCGCCCTGATAAACATCAGGGGTCCACATATGAAATGGTGCCGCAGCAACTTTGAAGAGAAAGCCGACCAAAAGCAATAACCCCCCGGCAATAAACATGGCGTTCATAGTAGTATCTGGATTTGCCTGCACGTAGGCAGCTATTCCGGCAATTTTGGTAGTCCCGGTTACCCCGTAGAGCAATGCGACCCCGTAGAGGAGAAATCCCGTTGAAAATGCACCCAGGAAGAAGTACTTCAACCCGGCTTCGTTGGAAC
Source organism: Desulfuromonadaceae bacterium (assembly GCA_030639985.1). GTDB lineage: Bacteria > Desulfobacterota > Desulfuromonadia > Desulfuromonadales > Geopsychrobacteraceae > Desulfuromusa. The sequence goes on along the minus strand of DAOWKG010000021.1, from coordinate 3,875 downwards.
GGGATTGATCACGGAAGAAACCAGCTAAAACGTAGAGTGAGATCGATAGGACTTCCAACCCCAGAAAGATTGTCATCAGGTCAGTTCCCGATGCCATCCACATAGCTCCAGCAGTAGTGAACAGTATCAGGGGGAAATATTCACTGACTGGATAGCCTTCACGCCGCAGATACTCATCCGACATCAAAATCGTCAGCCCGGCAGCAATCAAACAAATCATGCTGAAGAAGGTCGCGAAGTTATCAAACAGAACGCTTCCAGCAAATCCACCCTGTGGATTATTCCACCCGGATAACGTTACAAATCCGGTAACGACAAGTGCGGCAATACTCAGCCAGGCGACATGAGTAGTACTTCCTCGCTTGGAGAAAACTGAGACCATCAGTAATGCCATGCCAAAGACACAAAGCACCAACGATGGCATAATTGCCTGCAAATTCACATTCTGGATGGCTTCTTGAACCAGATTTTCCATCTAACAGCTCCTCGGAACCAGTGTTTATTTAAACTTTAAATTCGTTAAATTAATGGTGTGCAGTATCTTTAGCTTTACCATGATCAACTGCATGGCCACTATCTGCAGGTTGATGAACCTCAACTACTGCAATTTCGCTTCTACCCATTTGATCAAGTGCCCGCTCCATTGCTGGATTCATTTTTTCCAGGAAAGTATTAGGGTAAATACCAATCCAGAAGACAAACAGCAACAGTGGCAGCATGATGATAATTTCACGAGTCGATAAATCTTTAAGATTTTCATTTTTAGGATTTGTTACTTTACCAAACATCACCCGCTGGTAAACCCAAAGCATATACACTGCAGCAAGGATAACCCCGGTGGTAGCAAATACAGCATACCAGCGAAGACCGCTTTGGAAAGCCCCCATCAACGCCAGGAATTCACCGACAAAACCGTTGGTGCCGGGCAGACCAATTGACGAGAAGGTTATAATCAAAAAGATGGTCGCAAATACCGGCATCTTAGTTGCCAGTCCACCAAACTCCGTAATCAGACGAGTATGGCGACGCTCATAGATAAAACCAACAATCAGGAACAGGGCACCGGTTGTAATACCGTGGTTAATCATCTGCAACATGCCACCAGCGAAACCCTGTAAGTTCAGAGCAAAAATACCGAGCATGACGAAACCAAGGTGGGCGACCGATGAATAAGCCACCAACTTCTTGATATCATCCTGCATCATCGCCACCAATGAACCGTAGATGATACCGACAACCGCTAGAAAAGCGAGAAACGGTATAAATGTCGGTAGTGCTTCGGGAAACAGCGGCATGGCAAAACGGACATAACCGTAAGTACCCATCTTCAACAATACCGCTGCCAAAATTACCGAACCAGCGGTTGGTGCCTCAGTGTGAGCATCGGGCAACCAAGTATGAAGTGGAAACATTGGCACTTTGATCGCAAAACTGAACCCAAAAGCGAGGAAGAGCCAGAACTGTGCATTATAAGGTAGATCGAGCTTATAAAATTCCTCTATGCCAAAACCATTCATGTCAGCACCGCTTTGAGCTGCAAAATAGTAGAGGAAGATAATCGCAACCAGCATCAGTAATGAACCGACTGCGGTGTAGATAAAGAATTTAACTGCTGCATAAATACGGTTTTTGCCGCCCCAGATACCGATCAGGAAATACATCGGAATCAGCATCAATTCCCAGAAGATGTAGAACAGGAACAGGTCAAGTGAAACAAAAGCACCCAGCATCCCAGTTTCGAGCAACAACAACATTGCCATGAAACCTTTGACATTTTTATCTATCGCTTTCCAGGTAGATAAAACTGCTATCGGCATAATGAATGTCGTTAACATCACCAGCCAGAGGCTGATGCCATCAACACCCAGATTATAGTTCATCTGGAAAAAGTCACCGACACTAATCCACTCGCAAAATTCGCGATAGTGCATGGCACCAGAGGTTGCAAATACATCGTCAAATGCCAGAGGCAGACTGATTGCAAAGGTAAGTAATGTAACTGCCAGGGTTAAACCCTTAAGCAGTCCGTCACTTTCCTTAGGGATGAAGAAAAGAACCAGAATTCCCAACAACGGGAAGAAGGTCATAATACTGAGAAGGTAATCAGCCATGTGGAATCGCTCCTTGTAGCTTTATCGTAATTCGCTGGCGAACTAAATTGACTATAAGATAAAAATGCCGACGATCACGACCACGCCGACCACCATGGCCACTGCGTAGTTATACAGATAACCGGACTGAGTATAACGGAGACCAGTTCCAATCCCCTTAATTACCCAGGCACAACCATCAACAATGCCATTAACAACTTTTACATCAAACTGACGCCACAAGAAGGTGCCGAGGCGCTTACATGGAATAATGAAAACCGCATCATATAATTCATCAATATACCATTTGTTGAAAATAAACCGGTGTAACCCCGGGAATTTGGCAACAAATTTTGCGGGAAGATCCGGGTTTCTGATGTACATAACCCATGCTGTAAAAATACCGAGAATCGCAATCGCAACCGAAACTGCCATCAGCGTGTACTCCGTGGCATGGGTTCCATGTGCATGAATATGATTAAGATGTTGAGATTGTTCAAATACCGGTGCCAAAAAGTGCTCAAAGCGGTTAATGCCGCCGAGAATTTTCGGTACGCCAACATAACCACCAATTAGAGCCAAAGCACCAAGCACCATTAGTGGAATGGTGATAGTAAGTGGAGACTCAGGAATATGATCTTTTGCTCTAGCGTCGGTTTTCTGCTCTCCATAAAAGGTCATAAACACCAGACGGAACATATAAAAAGCAGTCATACCGGCAGCCACAGCGCCCATTACCCAAAGGAACCAATGGCCGCGGGAAGAGCCAAATGACCACCAGAGAATTTCATCTTTGGAAAAGAACCCGGAGAACAGCGGGATACCGGAAATTGCGATCGTTGATACCAAGAAGGTAATAAAGGTAATCGGCATTTTTTTACGGATACCACCCATGTTACGCATATCCTGCGGATCATCATGCAAATGAGCGTGATGATAAGCGTGGTGCATACCGTGGATAACTGAACCGGAACCGAGAAACAAGCAAGCTTTAAAAAATGCGTGGGTCATAAGGTGGAAGATACCGGCAGAGAAGGCACCAACACCCATCGCTAAGAACATATAACCAAGCTGCGATACGGTAGAGTAAGCGAGCACTCGCTTAATATCATTTTGTGCAAAACCGATGGTAGCGGCAAATAATGCTGTCGCCGCACCAACTATGGCAATCGTCATCATCGTTGCAGGAGCCATGGCAAACAGCCCATTCATCCGCCCGATCATGTATACACCGGCGGTGACCATAGTTGCCGCATGGATCAGTGCCGATACCGGAGTAGGGCCTTCCATCGCATCTGGTAACCAGGTAAATAACGGAATCTGCGCCGACTTACCCGTTGCTCCGAGGAAGAAACACAGGGTAACAACAGTGACAAGCAAGCTGCCCGTTCCGAGTAGATGACCATGTTCGGCAATCTGCACAAAATTGAGGGTCCAAATCCCTTTACCCGCTAAAGCCCAAAACAGGATAAACAAACCACATAGAAAGCCAAAATCGCCAATTCGGTTAACAACAAATGCTTTCTTAGCGGCATCACTGGCACTTTTCTTCTCGTAGTAGTAACCGATCAACAAATAGGAGCAAAGACCAACCCCTTCCCAACCAACAAACATAACCAGTGCGTTGCCACCTAAAACCAGCATCAGCATGGCAAAGGCAAACAGGTTCATGTAGCAGAAGAAGCGATAGTAACTATCTTCACCACTCATATAGCCGATAGAATAAAGGTGGATCAAGGTACCAACACCGGTGACCACCATGATCATTACAGCAGATAGCGGATC
>DAOWKG010000036.1 GCA_030639985.1 Desulfuromonadaceae bacterium | reverse complement strand
TCTATCTCCAGAAACCAGCGAGTTGCAAATGATTTTGCTGGCAAGTGGCTCAGAAGTTCAACATGCTATGGCTGCGCAAGAGACCTTGCAGGCTGATGGTATTGGTACTCGGGTGGTTTCCATGCCCTGCTGGGAGTTGTTTGCTGCTCAGGATGCCGCTTACCGTGAGCAGGTCTTACCTGCTGCTTGTACCAAGCGGGTTTCGATGGAAGCTGGCAGTACCTTTGGTTGGGAACGTTATGTCGGCTTGGAGGGAAAAGTTATCGGCATGGATGAGTTTGGTGCTAGCGCTCCAGCAGGTGAGTTGATGCAACATTTTGGCTTTACCGTAGATAATTTTGTGGCGGTAGCTAAACAGTTGCTGGATTAATATATTTGTGAGCCTCTGGCTCTGTCAGTTTAATAAAAACAAAGGGCGGACTCGTGAAGAGCCGCCCTTTGTCGTTTTGGGGATTTGCCGCTCTGATTTAAAACGGTGTGCTTACTGCGTAGGCAACTCTACAACCCCAAGGTGTTGTGGATAGCGCAGGATAAACACCTCAAGTTGCGTCAGTAATTGTTTAATATGTTGATCAATGGTAGTCGCATCAACCCTAAATTGATCTGCTGCAATGGCATCAATGATGGCATCATTAATCTCAGGACGATAGTGGGTAATATCCTTGTAGTTATTAAGGTTGTGAGTGATTTCGGCAACATCTTGAAAATCAAAGACCTTTACATTATCCAAAGTCTGAACGGCAGAGACAATATATCGCTTAAATGCTAAGGAATCATTCAATATGCTTTTGTTGGCCATATCTACCCATGCAAGGGGCGAATATGGGGGGAAGAATATCTCAAACGTTACCTGTGGTGCTTTTTGGAACAGGGACAACAGGTTATAATCAAAACTGTTTTTTAACGTTACAAAGTCGAAGTCACTGATTCTGCAACCCGTGTTAAATTGCCCTCGTTGCCACTGTTGCCACACCGTTTCTTCACCAAAATTAGCCCGATTTCCCCAGTATTTATAGTCATCGTATGTAGTTGGATATTTTTTCTTTTTCTTGGAGAATTTATTATGTAACAGGGAGCGATAATGATCGAGAGTATCAAGACTGAGGAGGTACTGAATATCATTCAGTAAATTATTATCGTACAGGTAAAGTGGCAGGCTTCCCGGTCCGTTAGCTAAACGTTGCTGATCGCCCTTAAAGGAGAACAGGTCTATTCCGATGATCACTCGCTTTACCTCAGGCCGATTTAACACTACCTGCAGGGTTGTCGCTATTTCATGGGAGCTTCCGCCACTGAGAGGTAACTTAATACTGGTGCCACCGAGCACCTGATTCATATAACTGGGGCGGCAATTGTCGATCATCGAAGAGCCCAGAATTGCAGTATCATAGGCATGGGTTTTTGCCAGTCCAGGATTGAGATAGCGTGTAGATTTATACACCGGGGTATAAAAACTGGCCTGGCGATATTGTTGTAGTGGGTCAATAACTATATTGACCAGTGCAACAAGGAGGAGTGAACCTGCTGCCACCAGCAAAAATCGACGTGCCCATTGTCGGTATTTGTGCATGTTGACTCCGTTAAAAGTTAAAGTAAAGAAACTCTGTGATTCTACTCAAACGCAGCACGCCAAACAGGAACAGTCCCAATGCAAACAACATCGTCGTCCAGTTTGGTTTAAAGTTTGTGGCAAGCTCCATGGAGTTTTTGCCGAATAGTGCCACGGCACAAAATCCAATGACCATAAACACCGCATGGCTATTTCCATTGACGTTTTGTAGTACTTCGCCAAACTGCATACCACTGTCCTGCAGTGACGGAACCAGTGACAATAGTTTTTCAGGCCAGACAATACCTGATAGACCGAACATCCCTCGGAACACCTTCATTGCATCGTCGATACTTTGTGCCCGGAAAAACACCCACGAACAGTGAACAAATAGCAGTGTTACGGTCCATCCCGCCCAGCGTGGCAGCTTCAGGTTCTTGGTCTGCCAGAATTTATGCACTGCCGTGCCACCACCGTGCATCGCTCCCCACAGCACAAATGTCCAACCGGCACCGTGCCAGAGGCCACCGAGCAAAAAAGTCAGGAACAAATTAACGTAGGTTCGCCCAGATCCTTTGCGGTTGCCACCCAGCGGTACATAGAGATAATCACGTAACCAACGACTAAGTGTCATATGCCAGCGTTGCCAAAATTCCTGGATATTGCCAGCTTTGTAAGGGGAATTAAAATTCAATGGCAGGCGGATATTGAATAGTAATGCCGAGCCGATGGCCATATCTGTATAGCCGCTGAAATCAAAATAAAGTTGTAGGGTGTAGCTAAGAGAGGTTA
>DAOWKG010000193.1 GCA_030639985.1 Desulfuromonadaceae bacterium | reverse complement strand
GGTATCAACCTTTTGCTGGCAGCACTTAAGTACAAAAAAGGTCTGCCATAGATTTATTTATACTTTCAACATCGTCCGATTTAATTTGTTTAAGTTTTCGCAACTTTCTTTTGCCGTTCAATCCGTACAATCACTTTTTCAGCGACATTCAAATCGATATAATCTAGCACTTTCAACTTCGGCTGCAACTTGGAGTAGATACGCTCCAACCGGTCAAGTTTTTTGCTATAACCGGTCTTGCCTAACTTAACCTCGACTCCACTCTCCAGGGTATAAAGTGTCAGCCCAGTAGCATCATCGTGATGAATTTCTGACAGCTGCGCCAAATCAAACTGGCTACGCCCCCTCAGGTCACTCAACAAAGCGACTATTCGTTGTAAACACTGGACATAATCGACATCATGCTGTTGCGCTTTGGCGTAATCGAAGCCGGTAATGATTGGGTAATCGAGACGATCGGAGCTACTCAAAACTTTGAATATTTCACCCTGCTCATCCAAGTAATACAAAAGTCCAAGATTAATAATTGCTACCGGATGGCGTTCAACCAGATCAATCACCACCTGCCGGGGGAAAATTCTTTGTAAGTCTGCTTGCTGCACCCACGGATTCTCTTCAATCTTGCGCCCGATCAAGACAAGGTCAAGATTGAAGGTATTGACACCAATTTCAATATCGGAAAGGGCAATAACCTGCTGCTCGGTAAAGTGCTCACCATCCCGCACCACAATTTCATCAACCCGGAACAAATCAGAATCCAACAGTAATTGCGTCACAAAAAAACCTCCGACCAAAAGCATGGCAGCACTGAACGCAGTGACACCGATTCGCAGCGTCCGGCGTAACAACTTGCGCCAGTTTAGTGGCTGCTTTTGTTTTTTGCGCCGGTTCTGATGAACCTTTTTGCTTTTTTTGGGCTGTTTTTTCAGATCCCGCATATCACACTCTTATTGCTATCTTACAATTTAGCTATTCCGTAACTTACGCTGTAAATACGGCTACTTATCTAAATCAGCATCAAGTAATATTTGCTCAACCAATTCGGGGAAATCGATCCCAACCGCTTGTGCCGCCTTTGGTAACAAACTGGTTGCCGTCATTCCCGGGATGGTATTCACTTCAATGCAATAATACTGCGGTGCTGCAAACATGAAATCTACTCGTGCCGCCCCGCGACAACCGAGTGCACGACACGCTTTTACCGCTGCATCTTGCACCTGCTGATAACTTGTCTCAGCAATTGGAGCTGGTAGCAGATATTCGGTATCACCGGAATTATATTTGGCCTGATAATCGTAAAATCCACCCTTGGCTTCAATTTGGATTATCGGTAATGCTTCGCCGTTAAGTACCGACACCGTTAATTCCTTGCCAGCGATAAATTCTTCCACCAAAACCGTACCGTCAAGGTCTGCTGCCATATCGATCCCGGTCGCCAATTCTTCCCGCGTTTTAGCTATAGTTATCCCCAGAGTTGACCCTTCTCGTGATGGTTTCACCACCGCTGGAAGCTGTACACAACGTTGGAGCAAATCCCCCCTTGAATCACCGGGGCGGATATAATCAAATTTGGGCGTTGGAACTTCGTGATAGATAAGCATTTGCTTGGTCATCACTTTGTCAATTGCCAAGCTCGATGCCAACACCCCACTACCGGTATAAGGAATTAGCAACATTTCCAACAGCCCTTGCACCCGACCATCCTCACCAAAACGACCGTGTAGAGCGATAAATGCAACCTCGATACTGGCATCCTGTAACTGCTGCGGCAAATTATGGTTTACGTCTATCGCTACGGCATTGTAACCAAGCTGTTGCAGTGCCAGCAGTGAAGCGGTACCGGTTTTCAGCGATATTTCCCGCTCTGCCGATAGCCCTCCATAAAGGACCCCGATTTTTTTTGCCAACATTTCTGCTCGGTCAAAGCTACTCATCCCTGCACTACTTTCTGGCGCAGCTTATCCGCCACCAAACTGCAAACTTGATTGACATTTCCAGCTCCCAGAGTGATCACCATATCGCCTGATTCAGCTATTTTCACGACATAATCACTGGCATCCTCAAGGGTGTCGCAGTAAATCACCGCTTTGTGCCCATGCTCAATGATTCCCTGTGCAAGTGCTGCTCCGGTTGCCCCTTCAATTGGTTCCTCACCAGCAGCATAAACTGCGGTAATTATTACCTGATCGGCCTGATAGAACGCGGTCTGAAAATCGGCAAACAACGCATCTACCCGGCTATAGCGGTGGGGTTGAAATACAGCGATAACGCGCTTGTTCCAGCCACTTTTTGCTGCCTGCAGGGTCGCTTTTATCTCGGCGGGATGGTGGCCATAGTCATCAACAATCATGACATTATCGACTTCATCCCGGATTTCAAACCGGCGCTGCAAACCGCCAAAGTTTCTGAATCCACCAATAATCGTCGGCATGGGAATTTCCAGTTCATGCGCCACTGCAATTACCGACAATGCATTCAAAACGTTATGTCGTCCCGGCAGACGGAATGAGACCCGCCCCAACTCGGCCCCCTGAAAGTAGACGGTAAAACTCGTGCGTCCCTGCCGATGCTGAATTTCCTCAGCATAAAAATCGGCCTGACTATTGAACCCATAAGTGATAAACCGTTTTTTAACCTCAGGGAGGATATCCTGAATATTTGGATCTTCAAGGCAGAGAACCGCACGCCCGTAGAAAGGCACTTTGTTGATAAATTCAACAAAAATCTGTTTAATTTCATCAATCCCGGAATAGTAATCGAGATGATCGGCATCAATATTGGTAACCACGGCAATGGTCGGGGACAGATGCATAAACGAGCCATCCGACTCATCCGCTTCGGCAACCAGAAACTTGCCCCGCCCGAGTTTGGCATTGGAGCCAAAGGCATCAAGTTTACCACCGATAACTGCGGTGGGATCGATGCCAGCATGGTGCAATACCACCGACATCATACTTGTTGTTGTGGTTTTGCCATGGGTACCGGCAATAGCGATGCCATATTTCATCCGCATCAACTCTGCCAACATCTCTGCTCGGGGGATCACCGCCACATGCTGACGTAGCGCTTCGACTACTTCAGGATTACCCTCTTTAACTGCAGTAGAAGTGACAACCACATCCACTTCGGAAATATTTTCGGCACTATGACCGATAACTATTTCACCACCCAAATCGGCTAAACGGCGGGTTGTATCAGATTCACGCAAATCGGAACCAGAGACCCGGTAACCAAGATTCAACAATAATTCGGCAATGCCACTCATTCCGATACCACCGATACCAATAAAATGGATTTTTTTAATTCTTCCGTACATATTTATACTCCCTCAACCTGTGGCGTCCCCAGTATGCGGCGGCATTCATTGAGTACCTGCGCTGTCGCACCGAGTTGACCCAATTCAAGTCCCTGTTTCCCCATCTGCTTTAATTTCAGCCGATCATCAAACAGCTGCTTGACCAATGCCCCCAGACGTTCCGGGGTCAATTCCCCCTGTGGCAATAAAATTGCGGCCCCTTTTTCTGCCAGCACTTTTGCATTTGCCGTTTGGTGATCAGCAGCTGCAAATGGAAAGGGAATCAAGATTGCTGCCCTGCCACACCCGGTCAGTTCGGCAAGAGTAGTTGCCCCGGCTCGACAAACAACCAGACTAGCTTCCCTATAAGCACTCGCCATATCTTCAATAAAAGGGACTACCTGCTGCGGGTTAAATCCGGCATCCTTATATGCCCGCTGTACCTGCTCAAAATCGGCATCACCGGTTTGGTGTATAATTTCTGGTTTTGGTTCCCAGGTCGCCAACTCAGGCAACATTTTTATCACCGCCTGATTAATTGCCCTTGCCCCCCGGCTACCACCGAAAATTAATATTTTACCGGGATTTGCTATTGTGGTAGTCACACTTTCCAACCCCTGCCGCAATGGATTCCCCGTAACAACCGTCCGGGCAGAATCAAAGCTACTGCCACTATCGGCATAAGAAAGGCACACCAGCTTCGCCCCTTTTCCCAGCAGCCGATTACTCAAGCCGGGAATTGCATTTTGTTCATGAATCAGGTAGGGAACCCCGGTCATTTTTGCCATCAATAGCACTGGAACCGAAGCGTACCCGCCAACCCCAATCACAAGGTCGGGTTTAAAGTTACTGAGTATTTTTTTTGCCTGAATCAGGCTTTTAATCAATTTCGGCAACAATTCCAGTTTTCCTCGCCAACCCCGACCGACCACTCCAACCATATCTACTGTTGCCAATGGCAGCCCCAACTTCGGCAATAAGCGCTGTTCCAACCCCCGACGGGTACCAACAAACAGCACTGCGGCCTGTTGATCCTGCTGCAACAGCAGTTGTGCCAATGCTACTGCGGGGAACAAATGTCCTCCGGTTCCGCCACCGGCCAGCAACAGCCTCATCTTGTTTTCCCTAACGAGCTGGAAATATTAAGTAATATGCCAACAGCAAGGAGGCTTACGACCAGGCTGGTACCCCCATACGAAACAAACGGCAATGCCAATCCTTTAGTTGGCAATAACCCGAGGCATACCGCTAAATTGACAAACGCTTCCAGGCCGATCAGAATACTCAAACCAAAAGCGAGATTACGGCCAAACGGATCCTGACACTGCAATGCGATGCGAATACCGCACAAAACCAACAATAAAAACATTGCCGCTACCAAAATTGTCCCGATCAACCCGAGTTCTTCGCCAATTACCGAGTAAATAAAATCGGTATGCGCTTCCGGCAAATAAAACAATTTTTGTTCTCCAATTCCCAGTCCCTGACCGACAATTCCCCCGTTACCAAAAGCAACCAGACTCTGGATAATCTGAAATCCGGTATCAAAAGGGTCGTCCCATGGATCGAGAAATGCCATTATCCGGCGGCGGCGATAATCGACCTGCATAATCAAAAAATATACTAGCGGTATCGTCATCATTACCGTCGGCAGAATGTAGAGCCAGCGCACTCCAGCAACAATCAACATCGATAAAGCCACCCCGGCGATAATCATCGCACTACCCAGATCGGGTTGTTTAACCAGCATCCCCAACAATACCGCCAGAACGATGATATAAGGGAAGTAGCCTTTAAGAAATGATCGCACTTTCTCTTTTTTACGGGTTAATGAGTGGGCCAGATATAGTACCAATGCCAACTTCACCAGTTCTGCCGGCTGTAAGGTCAAACCGGGGAGACGCAACCAACGCATTGCTCCTCCGACCCTTACTCCCAAACCGGGGACAAATAGCAGCCCCAGCAGAACAATGCTGGCAAGCAGTGAAACAACCGCCAACTTGCGCCAGTTTTGATAATTGAAATAGGTAGCAGTAGCCATCAGGATGAACCCGATCAAAGCGTAAACCAACTGCCGCTTGATAAAATAAAAACCATCATGGAACCGGTCAGCCGCCATTATTGCCGATGATGAATAGACCATTACCACCCCAATACAGGTCAAGGTAACGGTCAACAAAAGCAATGAAGTATCGACATCCCGGCGCAAGTTCATCCTCGCCCCTCCCCGTCTGGCAATAATTTCACCAACCGCTCAAACTCGACACCACGGGCTTTATAATTTTCGAACATATCAAAGCTGGAACATGCCGGAGACAACAATACGGCACCACCAGTGGTTGTAATTTCATGTGCTTGCTTAACTGCGTCAGCAAGATCGGCAACTATTTTCATGTCACAACAGCCCGACAATTCTGTTGCCATTTTCTGGGCTGCTGCGCCAATCAGCAGTAAGTGGTCAACCCTCTGTTCCAGTAATGGTCGCAGTAAAGTATAATCACCGCCCTTATCAACCCCACCGGCAATCAGAGTTACTCCCGCAGCAAAGCCGGCTAAGCTTTTCATCACACTGCCAACATTGGTGCCCTTGGAATCGTTGTACCAGGAGACCCCCTCAAACTTTCGCACCAGTTGCATCCGATGTTCAAGCCCACTAAAAGAGCACACTGCATCCCAGGCTAATTCTGCCGGACAACCTTGCAATAATGGTGGAATCATTGCTGCCAGTGCATTTTCGATATTATGCTCCCCGGCCAGTTGTAGTTTTGCCAGTGGTAATTTTATTTCTGCCCCACCCCAGTTCCAAACCAGTCTATCGCCGAGCCTGACCATCCCTTCAACCATCCGTCCCCGGGCTGAAAACCATACCTTGGTTGCCTTGATGGTGGCGGCATAACGGCACACTTCGGGGTCATCAGCATTCAACACTGCGTAATCGTCAACGGTCATATTGCGGAACAGTTCCAACTTGGCTTGATAATAACTGGACAAATCTGGGTAACGGTCGAGATGATCAGAACTTAAATTCAACAACAAACCGATTTCTGGATGGAATTTATCGATGGTTTCCAATTGGAACGATGACAGTTCCACTACCACGCCATCATAACTGTCGGCACACGCTTCAACCAATGGGGTGCCAAGGTTACCGCCGACAAATACTTTTTTACCCCAAGCAGCCATTATTTTGCCGATCAAGGTTGTAGTAGTTGATTTACCATTGGTACCGGTTACGCCGATAATTGGTGCGTCAATTTCCCGCGCCGCAATTTCCACTTCACCAAGCAAGGGGATGCCACATGAAGCTGCTCGTTGCAGTGGCTTACAATCGAGGGGGACGCCGGGGCTTACGGCTACCATATCGGCCTGCTCAAATAGCTCCAGACTATGCCCACCAAGATCGAAACGGATCGGTAAACCGGCTATTGAATCGAGACCTTGGATTTGTTGCTGTTGGCGCTGGTCAGATATTGCTACCGTGGCTCCGCGTGCAACCAAAAAGCGCACCAGTGCCTGTCCGCTTTGGCCGGCACCGATTACAACAATTCGCTGATTTTTAAAATTTAGTTTCATCGTAATTTCAATGTCGAAAGGGCAACTAAAGCCAGCACAATGCTGATAATCCAGAAGCGGACAATAATTTTTGGCTCGGGCCAACCTTTCAGTTCAAAATGGTGGTGAATCGGCGCCATCCGAAAAACTCGACGCCCCCAATAACGAAACGAAATCACCTGCACGATTACCGACAGAGCCTCGATAACAAAGATTCCGCCGACAATTACCAGGACAAATTCATTTTTGGTAATTACCGCAATAGTTCCCAGGGCGCCACCTAATGACAGGCTGCCGACATCACCCATAAATACTTGTGCCGGATAGGTATTAAACCAAAGAAATCCGAGACCGGCACCAACCATCGCACCGCAGAGGATTGCTAACTCACCCGCACCCGGCACGCTGACTATCTGTAAATAGTTTGCCAGTTTGAAGTTACCAACCAGATACGCCAGCAGTAAAAATGTTGCCGAAGCGATAATCATCGGGCCAATCGCCAAACCATCAAGGCCATCGGTCAAATTAACCGCGTTGCTTGATCCCACAATTACCAGAGTGGCAAACAATATGTAAAAAACCCCCAGGTCGGGATTCACATTTTTAAAAAACGGCAAGCTCATATGGGTATTAAAATCACCGCTCGAATAAAGGAGCAGAACCGCAACGACAGCTACCACTATCTGCCAGAACATTTTCTGCCGCGCAGAGATACCGTCACTATTTTTACGCACCACTTTCAAATAATCGTCTATGAAGCCGATCGTCCCATAGCCCGCAGTTACTAATAAAGTAACCCAGATATACAGATTGGTCAGATCAGCCCAGAGTAGCGTTGGAACGATAATCGCAAATAGAATCAAGGCTCCACCCATGGTTGGGGTTCCCTCTTTGACAAAATGCGACTCGGGTCCAACCTTACGAATTGACTGGCCGATCTGTAACCGTTGCAAGGTAGCAATCAACCAGGGTCCGAGAATAAACGAGATCATTAACGCCGTGATGGTGGCATAAATTGTGCGGAAGGTGATGTAACGAAACACATACAACACCGAATATTCTGTATGGAGAGGATATAGTAAGTGATATAGCACCAGTTTTGCTCCCTTACTTCTCGTTCACAAAAGTTGCTGTGGTAGTTCTTAACGCTGCCGCAACCAGATCAAGGCCAACGCTGCGTGATCCTTTGACCAGAACCTTATCACCTGAACATTGTTGCATCTGCAGACACTCAATGGCAGCAGTTGCATCTGCCAATTCAACCAATTGTTCCGATTTCATCCCGGCGTCAGCTGCCCCGCGACACAAATCGGCAGAAAATTTCCCAACCGCAAGTACCAAATCGGCAATTTCGGCAGCCTTGGCACCCAGATCGACATGTAACTGTGCCGAATTTACACCTAATTCAAGCATGTCGCCCAATACCGCCACCCGGCGCCCCTGCCCCGACAATGAAGCCAACGCATCAAGTGCTGCATTTGCCGAGAGAGGATTTGAATTATAACTATCGTCGAGGAGGAGTCCGCCGCAAGGGAGTGGAGATAGATCCATCCTCCCGCTAATTGCGACAAACTGCTCCAGACCAGCAATGATTTTTGCTACCGGGACGTCCATTTCCACTGCTGCCGCAGCTGCAGCGAGGGCGTTGGCGACGTTGTGTCGGCCGGTTATTGTCAGTTGCACTCGGTGGCGCTGGCCAGCACAAAGGAGGTCAAAACTGACTCCAGCACCCGCGTCACTAATATTCTCAGCTCGAACCTGAGCTTGCGTTGCTAATCCGTAGGTAACTTTTTTAACGCCATTGGCAACCGGTAACTGTGCCACCCGCGGATCATCAAGATTAATAATCGCAGTTCCTCCCCGCAACCCGGCATATAGCTCACCTTTTGCCCTGGAAACCCCATCAAGACCGTATAATGTTTCCAAATGCGCGGCGCCGATGTTGGTGATTACTCCAATACTGGGCTGGGCTATTTCGGTTAAACGCTCAATTTCACCCAGGAGGCTGGTACCCATTTCAATTACCGCCCATTGATGTTCTGCTTGCAACCGCAACAACGTCAGCGGCAAACCAATCAGGTTGTTAAAGTTTCCTGCCGTTTTCAAACCCGGTGCAACCAATTCCAAAATTGTCGACAGCATCTCTTTGGTGGTGGTTTTCCCCGCAGAACCAGTAATTGCCACTAATGGACCGTTAAGTTGTAACCGATGCGCAGCTGCGATATCGCCAAGGGCTCGTAAGGTATCGGCAACCCGCACTACCGGGACACTTAATCCGGCGACAACCTCCTCACTCAAACACGCAGCAGCACCATTTTTTACCGCCTGACCGAGATAGTCGTGACCATCAAAACGCTCACCTCGGAGCGGAACAAACAGCGATCCTGCCACCAAATTGCGGCTATCGGTGGAAATAGCATCGATGGGGCAATTAACTTTTCGGCCCAAGAACTCACCATCGGTAATTCTTGCTATCAACTCTAAATCAAACACAATTTTCAGCTCCGATTCGGTCTGTGCCAAGCTCTTCGCCCTGCGTTTCATTCAGTACTCGGGACAACTCTTCCCGATCATCAAAATGGATCTTTTCGATCCCCAAAATCTGATAATTCTCATGCCCTTTTCCGGCAACCAGCAATAAATCACCAGCTACGACCAATTTGCCAGCTAGCTCAATCGCTTCCCGGCGGTCGGGAACCACGACAAAGCCAGCAGCACCAGTGTCATAACCAGCAGCTAGCTCCAAACTGCCTGCCGCTATAGCCCCGGCACGAATCTGAGCCAAAATTTCAAGGGGATTTTCGGTCCGGGGGTTATCAGAAGTAAAAATGGTCAAATCTGAATATTTTACCGCTACCGCTGCCATCAGTGGACGCTTGGATTTGTCCCGATCGCCGCCACAGCCGACAATTGTCAATATCCGCCGACCATCCAGTTTGGTGATTGTTTTTAATGCCTGCTCTAACGCATCTGGAGTGTGAGCATAATCAACCAGCGCCAGCACCCCTTTGCTATTAGTGATTTTTTCTACCCGGCCGGGAACTTGCGGTGCTGTTGCAATAGCTTGGGCAATAATTTCATTGTCGATATCGAACTGTTGCGCCGTAGCGACAGCAGCCAATAAATTGCTGACGTTAAAACCGCCAATCATGCCACTTTCAACCACAACGTCACCATGGTTACTGGTAAAAATGCCCCTGATGCCGTCACGACCGACATCCATCTGCCGAGGATATACTTGCGCACGATCATCCAGGCCAAATGAAACTTGCTTACCCGGTTGCCGCAACAAATCGACCCCACAATCATCTTCCCGATTTATTACCGCCACCCCGGCACCGAGCAATTCAACGAATAATCGCTTCTTACTGTTAAAATAATCGTCAATGGTAAGATGGTAATCGAGATGATCTTGGGTGAGGTTGGTAAACACTGCAGCGTCAAAATTGACCCCGTCGACCCGGTGTTGTTCCAATGCGTGCGAAGAGACCTCCAGAATCAAGACATCGGCACCATGTTGACAAAATTCTGCCATCATCCGCAGTAGATCAATCGATTCGGGGGTAGTGTGTGAAGCATCATAACGCAAATCGCCGAAACGATATTCAATCGTGCCAAAAACTGCCGGTGCATAGCCAGCCTGTTTGAAGATTGCTTCGAGTAGATAGGTGGTAGTAGTTTTACCGTTGGTGCCGGTAATTCCGATCACCGGGATATTTGCAGTTGGATTGCCATAAAATTCAGCCGCCATTCTTGCCATTGCCTGGCGGACATTGGCAACTTTGATATAACATACATTTTCGTCACATTCAGCCGGCAATTGCGCGGCGACAACCGCAACGGCACCTGCTCGCAACGCCTGAGGCGAATAAGCAAAACCGTCTACCTGCTCACCCGGCAACGCAAAAAAGATCATCCCGGACTCAACCTTACGGGAATCGCACGACAACCCAGATATTTCTTGCTCAACAGAACCGACCACCGCCTGAGGTTGAATCTTGGTCAACAATTGCGCCAACTTCATTTGCGGTTCCTCCCTTCCTGACATCAACCTACGCTCCAAAACGAATCCACGCCTGTTTGCCGTAACGGATAACCTTGCCCGGTGCCGGGTATTGCTTCACCACCTGACCACTCCCGGTAAGTTTCAGGTTCAGCTTATTGTTGTCCATCAGTTGCAACACCTGCCGATAGCTCATGCCGGAGAAATCTGGCATCCGCAAGCCATCACTGACGGCCACTTCCGGTAATAACGCCACCAAATCTGGTAATGGTTCGGCTCCCGATTGTTCCTCCGTAAGGGCAACTACGCTTCCCATCGGTAACACATTCAAATGGCTGAGAGTCTGGCTGGCAATCCGGGCAAACACCGGTGCCGCAATCAAACCACCATACGCATCGCCTTGAGGCTCATCGACGGTAACTGAAATAACCAATGCCGGGTTATCGGCCGGGACAAAACCGACAAACGAAGAAACCCGCTTGTCGGGAGAATAGCCGCCGGTGACCATATCAACTTTTTGTGCCGTACCGGTTTTGCCGGCAACCTGATAACCCGACAATGCAGCGCGGGTTCCCGTCCCCCCCGGTTCGGTTACCGCTACCAGCAT
>DAOWKG010000004.1 GCA_030639985.1 Desulfuromonadaceae bacterium | reverse complement strand
ACGGTCGAGGAATTGGTAGCGGTCGATATCGGTGAAATCTGTAAGCGTGATGGTCCGACTTTGCTTGATGTACACATCGACCCGGAGGAGATCCCGCCGATGGCTTCGCGGATGAAGACATTGGGAAGTTTGCACTAAAAAAAACCGGCTGGGCATTGGATGCTCAGCCGGTTTTTTTTAGTGCGTGTTCACATGGTTACTCTTTGAAAAGATCAACTCCCTGAATTGAGTACCCGCCATCCATATCCACAATCGCTCCCGTCATCCACGAAACTTCTTCAGAGAGAAACTGACCAGCCAATGCACCAATCTCTTTGGGGTCTCCAACTCGGCCAAGTGGATGGAATTGGGCATACTTCTCAACCATACCAGAGTAGATTTCTGGTGGGATACCAATGTTTTTGTACGCTTCGCTTTCGACCATGCCGGGGTTGATCTGATTTACCCTAATGTAATCTTTTGCCCATTCCGCTGCTAAAGATTTTGTCATTTGCGAAAGAGCCCCTTTGAGTATTGAATACAATGGAATGCCCAGCATATTCCTGTTTACAACTGCTGACCCGATATTAAGTACGCTCCCCTTGGTTTCTTTCAGATATGCATGTGCTTGCGCGGTTAGGTGGATGACGTTTGATAAGTTTGCCGTGATTCCCGCCTGTAAAAGATTGTAATCGAGACCTTCAAGAGGTAGCGGTGGAAGCGTGGGATGGCTTACGGCATTGTTGACTAAAATGTCAATGCGGTTAAATTGTTTGTAAACGGTGTCAAGCAACTCAGTTCCTGAATCCTTGTTTTCCAATTCAAAACAGCCGAAGGTTGCTGAACCATATTTGTCAGTAATTTCTGCAGCAACTTTTTCTGCTCGTTCGATAGCTCGGCTGGTAATAACAACCTGCACACCCAAAGATGCCAGTTTTTCAGCAATTCCTCTGCCGATACCACCTGCACTACCGGTGACAATGGCCACTTTCCCCTGTAAAGACATATTAATACTCCTGGGTTACAAACTCGGTCAGTTGTCTATGTTCTATCCGGGATATCCCTTGGTTGAGGTCCCTGATAATCGATATCGTCGCAACGCAATGGTAGGAATGTTTCTGGAGGCCGCTCAAGCGTGTCGATATAGCAAGCAGTGACACCACTTGTGACCAGAATGGTAAAAATACGGTACACTTCCTCTGGGCTGAATCCCTGATCAGAGAGGAATGCTGAAGCATAGCCGTTAATGTTCATGCTTTCATTGTGCTCGGATAAGAGGAGCTGTTCTATTTGATAGGCCAGACTAAGGTGCTCTCCATCTTCAAACCCTAAAGCTGTGGTAACCCGCTCCATCGCCTCCACGCGTTCGTCTCCTTTGGCCAAGGGACGGGCGTAACCCATTATTGTCGGCTTCCCACCAAAGCGAGCACATTCGGTTGAAACAATTTGTTGAGGAGAAATCCCATTTTTATAATCTGCTAAAGCACCCTGAATGAACCTCACTCCTTCAGTAAGCGTTTTTTGTCCATAAGCTTTTGAATCGGCCGCCAGAATGCCAGCTACTGTTGCTGCGACAACGGATGAGCGCATCGTCCCACCCAGAGCTCCTATGCAGTTGCACCAAATTCGAGGGTCAGGCCAGCTAAGACAAATTTGGGCAGCCTCCACCCAGTCGGCTAAACGACGCTCAACCAAGCGACCAGTCGCGTTGAGAATCATAACCTGAAAATATGAGTTCTTTCCGACAAGGTCTTCCATCATATTGTAGCCATGACAGAAAACTCCTTGTCCGGGGAACCAGCCTCCCGTTCGACTCCTAATAGTTCCTCGATACTGGTCGAATAACTGCGTGTTTGGTGCCTTTTTGTTTTTACTCAATGATGTAATCCTCATCCGTTGGAAATGGCATTGCAGTAAACGGCTTATTTGCCAACTCCAGCCCATGGGCAAGCAACCCCGGAGCACTGATTAATTGAAAAAAACCGCCACCTGCACGAGGCTGAAAACGCAAATCAGCCAATGCTGCAGCGACAACGCCGGTGGTAAGCCAGCCCATATCGAAATCTTTAATTGCATCGGCAAAAGCAGATCCCCAAGCCAGAATTGGCCCAGAACCTGGAGACGTTAGCAGCTGACTTGCAATTTTTTGTGATACTTCATCTCTTCCACCGAATCGATTGCCGAACCCGGGGGCAATGTGCCAATCTCCTTCTTTCGGTTTGATACTTTTATTTATTAGTTCAGTTGCAACCTGATCCGCCGATTTCTTTGAGCTTTTGCGTAGAAAGCGCATGGCCCCTTCTATTTCACCTGCCCCCAAATGACTGCCTCCAAGAATACTCAGTGAGATCGGAAGGATATGCGCGGGATCAGTTTTGCCGATACCGGCATTCATGGCTGCACGCGTTGCAGGGTGGCGTGGTCCGGGATTTATAAATGCTATCAAGAGTTCTTCTAAGAGCTTTGTTTGATCCACAGACGGCAAATC
This sequence comes from Desulfuromonadaceae bacterium, assembly GCA_030639985.1. Classification (GTDB taxonomy): domain Bacteria; phylum Desulfobacterota; class Desulfuromonadia; order Desulfuromonadales; family Geopsychrobacteraceae; genus Desulfuromusa. The sequence goes on along the minus strand of DAOWKG010000004.1, from coordinate 2,256 downwards.
GCCTTGAAAAAGCAGGTAGAGCACCTCAACGTAGCTGCGATGCTGCATCAGCTCCAGCAGATCATACCCATAGCACCGTGCGCTTTCAGCAATATAGGGATTACTTGTTGACGGCTGCTCCTGCCAAATTTTCGTTAACTGCTTTTTGACAAAAGTATCACTGCGCCTGTGAACAACTCGATGCTTTTGCGTTTTGTCACTCATTTTTAAAACCTATAACTTACTTCTGCCCACAAGTTGCGCCCCTCCATTGGGTAATCGTCGGGGATGGTGCCGCTGCTGGGCTCACGGGCGTCTTCTTCGAACAGATTGCGCACCGCAAGCGCCAGGGTAAAGTTCTTTATGATGTTGTCCCGCCGCAACGTCAGATCGACCAAGAGGTAATCGTCAATCTCATCGCGGGTATCGTCATTTTCCCGGTGGCGGCCGTCCACCCAATTAACTTGTGGATGCAATAACCAATCGGGCATAAATTTCCAGTCGGCAGCCAACATCAGCTGCTGTCCCGGGGCATCGGCGACCCTTTTGCCGGTGTTGGCGTCTTCAGAATGTTGCCAAGCGTAGCGCCCCATCAGTTTCGTCTGCTTGCTGGCATCCCATGCGGCTTCGATCTCAAAGCCGTAACCCATCTGATCCCGGGCATTCTGTGCTGTTTTGTTAACTCCATTGGAATCTGTTACAAATTTAATCAAACCGTTGGCCCGATAGCCGAAGATACTCAGATTTGTTTGGATATTGAAGGTGGGACGGTAGTCGAACGCCAGCTCATAAGTATCGATGGTTTCGGGGTCGAGATTGGGGTTGCCGGTAACAACGGGGTTGTTTTTGGCGAATTGTTCAGAAAAAGATGGGGCTCGAAAAGCACGACCGTAAAGTAGCTTAGTGGTCAGGTTGTACTTGGTGGCCCAGACCAGCGCGAGACGTGGATTGACTGTGGAGCCGAAATCGGAATAGTGGTCGTAACGAACCCCGCCAGTCAGTTCCCAGTCGGGTGCCAACTGCCATTCATCCTGTAGTGATAAGTACCAGATTGTTCGGTTGGTATCTGCCATATAAACATAAGGTGAATTGCTGACGTCGGTAAGAGTTCCGGCGGTGACTCCCGGACCGAAGTTCTTGGTCTCGCTGGTATCTTCTTCTTGATATTTTATACCGCCACCCAACCGCAGACGATGGTCTGCAAGGCCGGTGAAAACTGCCGTCAGGTCGATGCCCGTCTGTTGATCGAGACCACCGGGATTGCCGATCATCCCGTCGGGAAAATTTGTCAGCGTAAAGGGCGCAAAGGAGAGAAGATTGCCATCTGTGCCGAGCGGTACGGTTGTTCCTGCAGGCAATAAAACGAATTTAGTCTTTGCCTTTTGGTAGTAATAGTTCAAGTTGGCTGACAGCTCCAAGTTAGTAAAAAGATCGTCATTCTGCCAACCCAGATCAACCAGATAACTGTCAGAATCCCCTCTGCCGTTTGGATCAAGGGCCTGGGCGCCTCCGGCACCAACCCCGGCGTCATGCTGTCGCCAGTACCAGTTGCGCAGTTTCCAGTTCCCTAATTTAAATTCAAGGTGCACATCGAGGACATCGTAGCGTGTCTCTAAGGGGCCAGGTGCGTTGGAAAATGCCGGATCAAATAAGGACTGCAGATCGGAGTTAACAGTGCGATTTCTATCACCCTCGCTCTTTTGCCATTCAAGGGAGAACATCATGTCGAGGTCACCAACACTGCTACCATGCTGCAGCCAGAGGTCATGGCTGTCGAAGGAACCGTAACGTGCTCCTATTTCTGTCCCGTCGATTTCCTTGGAGCTTTTAGTAATGATGTTGATAACCCCAGAAAAAGCGTCGGCACCGTAAATCGCCGAGCCCGGACCGCGAATTACCTCAACCCGTGAGATAGCGGAAATCGGTAGACGAAAAAAGTTAGGACGCCCTCCGTTATTTAACAGCGGGAAGGGTACGCCATTCATCAACATCAAAACCTGGGGGTTATCTCCAGTATGAATGCCACGGATCGAATAGATCGAATTGAGGCGATTCAAGCTTGATGGCGTCACATGCAGCCCGGGAACGGTTTCCAGAACCTCGTCTAGGGTTCTGGTACCCATCGCCTTGATCTGCTTGGCCGTAATAACACTGGCCACCGCCGGTGCTTTATAGACCGGTTTAGTGCTGCCGGTGGCGATGCTGACGAACTCTTCGTCACCGTAGAGTTCTTCCATGCCGATCTCATCAAACTCCGGCATCTGACTGCCGGACCGT
>DAOWKG010000069.1 GCA_030639985.1 Desulfuromonadaceae bacterium | reverse complement strand
TTGTGTCTAAACGCTACGTTTTTGGATTGAAACTAACAATTACGCACGACGGTAAAACTATTGTTGCGTTGAGGTAGATAGTCGAAAATCGCATGAATAGTGCCATTATGCATGCCACCGCAACCTATATCCGCGGTGGCAACAGAGAGCATGAATGCCGACTTAGATGTGACTGATTTAGCTGCAATGATGGCAGCTGTAGCGGCTTTGATGGTTGCGTTATAGTCATTTTGGGAACCGTAAAACCCCTTTTTACAAACATCATCATATTTTAACTGTAAAGCTTGATCAAACTCATGGGCGAATTGTTGCTGTTCCCATGACCACTTTTCAGCAGCAGAATCACTCCAAAAAATGAGATGCGGACAGCATTGCTGCTGTACCCCGAGGATAAAGATTGTCTGACCACACACTGGGCAGTGGAGGTCGACCGGTTCACTACAAAAATCGAGAGTGGTAACAGGAATAGACATCTGGATTGCTCCGTGAAAACGGCGGTTAAAAGTGTTTGCCCTCAATAGTCAGCAGCAGTACACTCGGAGCCTGTCTGACTTTGCGAACCGTAGCGAGAAAATGACAGTTTGAGGACATATTTTCGATCATTTGAGAGCAAATAGCCATAGCTATTCGTCGAAAAGGATCGGGAATCTGTACCAGGCAGGCTTTTTCGCAGTAGGTTCTTGTAAAGTCCGCCAGGTTCCTGGTGCAGAAATATGGTATTAACCAGTAAGTAAAGGAAATGCGACTTGTGTATAACGAAAAAGTGATGGATCATTTTAATAACCCCCGTAATGTCGGTACGATTGAAGAACCATCGGTAATTGTTCAAGTTGGAGATCCAGATTGTGGTGATACGTTGTTATTGTCACTGAAAATTAAAAAAGAAAAAATTATCGATATTAAATATAAAATCTATGGTTGTGGTGCCGCAGTTGCTACCTCTTCAATTGCCAGTGTAATGGCGCGGGGGAAGAGCCTCGATGAAGCGTTGAAAATAACTGATAAATTGATAGCCAAAGAACTTGGTGGCTTGCCGAAAGAGAAGGAGCATTGTTCAAATTTGGCGGCCGGAGCCCTGCGAGCGGCAATAAATGAATATCGCAAATCTGCTTTGAAGAGTTTATAACGATTATGACACTTATCATATTGATGGTTGCTGCCTATTTAATTGGCGCTATTCCGACCGGAGTAATTTTAACCCGCTTGGTTGGCAGTGAGGATATTCGCAACGCCGGCAGTGGCAACATTGGTGCTACCAATGTCTATCGGGTTGCCGGGCGCAAGCTTGGGATAATCACCTTGGTTGGCGACTGTTTGAAGGGGGTGATACCGGTTCTCCTGGCACAACAGTTGTTCTCCTTATCAGAAATGGGGATCGCCCTGATTGCATTGTCTGCCTTTAGCGGTCATTGCTATCCGATTTATCTAGGTTTTAAGGGTGGTAAAGGGGTTGCCACAGCGCTGGGTATAATTTTGGTCATATCGCCTTTATCAATTTTATCGGTTCTGCTGGTTTTTGTGTTGGTGCTCTGGAAGTGGCGTTATATCTCCCTCGCTTCAATTACTGCCGCAGCGACGGTACCATTGCTGGTTCTATTATGCGAAGGTTCGGTTACGCTGTTTGTTGCGACTTTACTTATTGCTGCTTTGATTATTTGGAAACATAGCGCAAATATTGAACGACTGCGCAGCGGCACCGAAAATAAATTTAATCTCTGAAAGTACCTATGCGTAAATATACCTTGTGGTTGGCTACCATCGCCATTCTGGCGGCACCGGTAGCAGCTCTTATCGTTTATATCCAGATATCTGTCCCCCAAAAAATTGCGGCTCCGGTTCAGGTTGAAATCAAACCCGGTACCGGATTGAGTAAGGTCGCCAGTGATTTGGAAGTTGCCGGGGTGGTTCGCAGTGCCTTGGCAGTTAAGCTGCTGGCCTACTGGCAGCAGCAAGATGGTCAGATTCAGGCGGGTAATTATCGCTTCAGTGATCCGGCCACCCCGGGTGAAATTATCAATCGCTTGGTTCAAGGTGATGTTGAGAAAGTCAGTTTGACAATACCGGAAGGTTTCACTCTGCAACAGATCATTGCCCGGTTGGCCGCTGAAGGATTTGGTGAGCAGAGCAAATTGCTGACACTGGTTTATGATGCAGAATTTATAAAATCGCTGGGGATTGCCGCCGGAAGCTTGGAAGGTTATCTTTTTCCCGAAACCTATCTCTTTGCCCCCGGCATTGATGAAAAATCACTACTGCAGATGATGGTAACGCAGTTACGTAGTCATATTGGTGATAACTTGCAGCAGCAGGCCGACAAGTTGGGGCTGACGCTGCATCAATGGTTGACTCTGGCATCAATTATTGAAAAAGAAACGGGGATTGTTGCCGAGATGCCAGTGATCTCATCGGTGTTCCACAATCGGCTTAAGCGCAAAATTCCATTACAAACCGACCCGACGGTTATTTATGGGATCAAAGATTTTGACGGCAACCTCACCCGCAAACATCTGCGGACGCCAACCCCGTATAACACCTATACCAACCGAGGGTTGCCACCGGGTCCGATTGCCAGCCCCGGTCTGGAGGCAATTAAAGCGGCGGTTAACCCGGCAGAGACAAAATACCTTTATTTTGTTGCTGCTGGAGATGGTGGCCATCAGTTTTCAAAAACCCTTAAGGAACATAACGCGGCGGTGAAAGAGTATTTGGCGTGGCGGCGTTCGCGGTAGGGGGAAAGAAATAATTTTAACGGAGAGGCGCAGAGGGGGAGAGAAGAGCTAAAAGCAATTTGCCACCAAGGACACCAAGAAGTGCTTTTTGAGGTTAAAACCAAAGACTATGTTTTGGTCTCCTTGGCGATCTTGGTGCCTAACAAGCTTTTAGGGTTCTCTCCGTACCTCTGCGCTACTCTCCAACTCTCCGTTGAAATGGTTCTGGTTTAAACAGCAGTCAATGCTTTCTCAACTGCCGCAATAGTTTTATCCAGATCTTCCTGTGAGTGGGCAATGCTCATAAACCCGGCCTCAAATTGTGCCGGAGCCAGATTTATCCCCTGATCAAGCATGCTGCGGAAATAACGACCAAATGCTTCGGTGTCACTTTTTAAGGCATCATCAAAATTGTTAACCGGGCCATTCTGGAAGAAAGTGCAGAACATCCCACCGACCCGTTGCCAGCAGGTGGCTACTGAACTGCTTGAAGTAACCTGTTGCAACCCTTTTTCGAGATAAGCACTCTTCTCTTCGATTTGCTGGTAAAAGCCCTCTTCCTGCAACAGTTTCAGCGTGGCAATTCCAGCACTCATCGCCAGTGGATTTCCCGACAGGGTTCCCGCCTGGTAGATTCCACCCTCTGGGGAAAGGGATTCCATAATTTCGCTTTTGCCACCAAACGCACCAACGGGTAGCCCGCCACCGATAATCTTGCCAAGGCAGACCAGATCACCACGCACACCGTAGCGTTCCTGCGCCCCGCCGTAAGCGACCCGGAAACCGGTCATCACTTCATCGATAATCAGGAGGATACCTTCTTTGGTACAGAGATCCCGCAAGCCTTGGAGGAATCCGGCAACTGGAGGCACGCAGCCCATATTTCCGGCAATTGCTTCGAGGATGATACAGGCGACTTCACCTTTATTTGCAGCAATGATCGATTTGACATCTTCCAGATCGTTGTAAATGGCGGTCAAGGTGTATTTGGCAAAGTCCGCCGGTACTCCAGGGGAGGTAGGTACGCCAAAGGTTGCAGCACCGCTACCAGCTTTAACCAGTAGTGAGTCGGCATGACCGTGGTAGCAGCCATCAAACTTGAGGATTTTGTCCCGCCCGGTAAAACCACGTGCAAGACGGATGGCACTCATAGTCGCTTCGGTTCCAGATGAAACCATCCGAACTTTTTCGATATTAGGGTAGGCCTGATTGACCAATTGAGCCAACTCTGTTCCCATCGCCGTAGGCGCACCAAATGAAGCGCCATTGGCCGCAGTGGTTTGAATCGCCTCAACGACTTTGGGGTGGCAATGCCCCAGAATCATCGGCCCCCAGGAGCCGACATAGTCAATATATTCGTTACCGTCAGCATCATAAATTTTGCTGCCGGCAGCTTTTTCGATAAAGACCGGATTGCAACCAACGGCTTTAAATGCTCGTACTGGACTGTTAACGCCGCCAGGGATAATGGTTTTAGCTTTAGCGAACAGGTCTTCTGATTTTTTATGATTCATGATGATCATTGACTCCCTTGAAAGAAACAAGTGTGAGGATAATCTGCTTGGTATTCATAGCTTTGTAGAATTGTATATCACAGATAGTTTCCAGCTAAAAGTGGCGCAAATGAAAAAATCCCATCTTTTAGGTCGAATTGATTCTTCAAAACACCTTTTTATTCTTGCGAACAAGTCAAGTCAAGGCTAGTATCAGCGGCTAAAGTCTTATTTTGCGGATAGTTATTAACCTTTGGATAAACATCCACTTTAGCACAAATAGAACGTGGGCAGCCATTTTTTGCAGCATTTGCAAATTTGTAGTAGATCAATTAATTGCTCCAAGGAGGAAACATGAAGATCAAAATGGGTCAAAAATTTACTGGAATAAG
>DAOWKG010000131.1 GCA_030639985.1 Desulfuromonadaceae bacterium | reverse complement strand
ATTTTCCAACAAAACCCCACCGAGTACCGACATTTCGGCCTCAAGGTTTTGTGGCGGCATACGATGGCTCTGCCCTGCTTCCATACAAACTCCCAAACTAGATTAAACTAAACTGGTTAGCTACTTCGCTCCAGTCATTTCGAAATTAAAACCAATATTGGCCACAGACGCACACAGACAGGGACACATTCTTGAAACCAAAAAATCCACAATCATTCTCATGCTCGTTCGCTACGCTCACTCAAGCCACAAAGATCACAGAGGATTCATTTTAAACCTTAATCTTACCTTTGTGTCTTTGTGCGAAATCATGTTTTGATTTTGTCCTGCAATTGTCCGTGCCTGTCTGTGGCAAAAAAATTCTGCTTTTTTCAATCAGCCAAGCAGATCTACTTGAGTCAACTGGATAACCAGATAAACTAAAATACCACTACTTAACAAACGTCAACTCTTCCTTAGGCAAGGCAATTTTCCGATAAAAACAACTTGCTCGGGTTTTTCCAGAGGCAGGATCTTTCGTGTGGCAGGAACCACCACCTTGCGGCACAACCCGATACACCAAAGCGTCCTGATCGCAATCGGTTAATATTTCAACAATTTTCAAGAAATCTCCAGAAGTCTCACCTTTGGTCCACAATTCATTGCGGGAAGTCGACCAGAAGGTTGCCATCCCCTTTTCCAGAGTTGTTTTAAGTGCCTCGGCATTAACATAGGCGAGCATCAAAACCCGGCCATCAGCATCATCCTGCACCACTGCCGGAATCAACCCACCCCGTTTTTCAAAATCGATCAGTAGATCAGTTCCTTCTTCCAATATCTTTTTGTCCATCATAATCTCCCAAAAAAAATTAACGGAGAGGTGGAGAGAAACAGAAAAATTCAAGAACAAAAATATCTCATTTTTCTCTGCGGGCTCTCCGAACTCAGCGTCTCCGCGTTAAAAAAACATCAAAAATGCTTGGCCTTGACCATGTCCTGAGTAAAAACCTTTGGCGCCGGAATCGGGACAATCCCGTCGACTCCAAGCCGCAACAGTTTTGGTGCCAGGATATTCAGCTCCGATTCACGGATAACGGCAGAAACACTGCACCAGTCCTTGTCAACAACCGGACTGACAGTCGGCGATACAACCGATGGCAACATCTTCTCAACGGCAGACAAAACCTTAGTCGGCACATCCATAAATACCATAAAGACCGGCTCCCGCTCAGCCTGCAACACGGCATCAATACAGATGCGGATATCTTCCATTTTTTCTAATTTAGCCGCATCCTTAATCGCTTCACGATTAGCAATCAATTGCGGATTAGAAGTAAACAGTTCGGCAACAATGTTATTTCCATTTGCCTTTAAAGTAGCGCCAGTTTCGGTAATATCGGTAAATGCATCACATTCTCCCATATTTACTTTTGCTTCAGTCTTGCCTTCGCTATGTAAAATTTGGATATCTTCGATACCAAACAATTCTGCCATCCGCCGCTTGGTCAAATTTGGCAACTCAGTAGCGATAACCTTCCCCTTACAATCTTCCGGTTTTTCGATACCAAGTTCGGGACGACTTGCCAATACCAATCTGGAAGGTTGATTGGTATATTTGGAGAAAATAAAATCACCCAACACTTCAACTTCATCCTCACGACCGGCTTCAAAAATATAATCTTTACCGGTAATGCCACAATCGACAATACCATCACTAACTTTCTGTGCCATCTCTTTACGATCGAGCACCCGAAAGATAACATCCTTATCGTATGGCCCCATCAACTCATACTGACGACCCTTCTTTAACGGGCGACCCGATTTTGCCAACAGGCGCATCACTTGCTCGTTTAAACTACCTGACGGAATCCCGAAATAAAGAACCCCTTCTTTTTTTCCATATGCCATAACAATTTCCTTGTTTTTTGATCGTACACAATTGTCAATATTCATGTTGCGGCATTCTGCCTACTACACACCAATATTTCAATTAAACTTTACTCAATTCCTCAAAAAAATTACCCAATCGCACAAAACCTGAATAAACATCAATCATAACTAACTTTCCCCCTGCTCTTCGATCCAGTGCCGTCCTTTAGCGGTTAGACGATACTTTTGCAAACGACTGTTTGGCTTATCTGAGATAGTCATCTCAATCAGTCCTTCGGTTAGAGCTGGTAGCAAATAACGCTCACGGAATGATTTTCGATCACGTAAGTCAAGAAAACGTTGTAACTCCGTGCGAGCCATTTCTCCCTGCATTACCCCCAATAACAGTTTTACTTGCGGGGTGACTTGCGGGTTAACTTGAGGGGCAAAAGATAACACCGCTCCCATGATCATCCTGAGCATGAACTCAATAAAGGGAGCTGAGTCGGTCTGATCAGTGCTGTTTTGTAGTGCCTGATAGTAATCTAACTGATGTTCATTGACCAAGCTTTCGACCGGCAGGTTAGCAAATAATGGATTCCAGTGCGTTAGGATCAATGTTTGCCACAACCGACCAATGCGACCGTTACCATCGGCAAAAGGGTGAATAAATTCGAACTCATAGTGAAATATTGAACTTGCTAGCAATGGATGTATTTCGGAACTAACTAACCATGCAAAGAGATCTTGCATCAGAACCAGAACCCGCGCCGCAGATGGAGCGACATGGACAACCTGCTTCCCAGCCATGACACCCACGCCACTCTGTCGATAAACCCCAACCGGATTGATAAGACCCGCCATCAGAATACTATGTGCTGCCAGTAATTCCGCCTCTATTTCCGGTCGCCACAACTCAAAGCGACTATAAGCCGCAATAGCATTTTGTACTTCCAAAATCTCACGCCGGGGGAGCGACAACCACCTTACCGTCTAATATTGCTGTAATTTGCT
>DAOWKG010000062.1 GCA_030639985.1 Desulfuromonadaceae bacterium | reverse complement strand
TGGTAGTCGGGTGGATGAATTGGGGGCGATCAGGTTGCCTCTGGTTGGGAGTGTCCCGGTTGCCGGGCTGAATCTGACTCAAATTGATACCAAATTGCGGCAAGTATTTTCCCAATATCTGACCGATCCTTGGGTCGTCGTGGAAATATCTGAATATAAAAGTCGACCTCTGTATCTGTTGGGACAGTTCCGAAATGCTGGCACCTTCTATATGGATCGCTCTCTGACGTTGCTTAATGGCCTAGCCTTGGGTGGTGGCATGCTTGATACCGCCAACCTGCGTGGTGCCCGTCTTATTCGTGATGGTCAAGTAATTCCGGTCGATATTTATCAACTGCTGCGGGAAGGTTCTCTGCAACAAAATGTCTGGTTGCAAGCTGGTGACACCATTTACGTTCCCGATGACAAAAACCAGAATGTCTTTGTGTTTGGGGCGGTCAATAATCCCGGTCCGGTACCGATGCCCAATGGTCGGCTGAGTCTTTCCCAAGCGTTAGCCAGTTCCGGGTTCGGAGAGACCCGTGGCTCTGCCGCTTATATTCGCATTATCCGCTCTATCTCGACCTCTCGTGGTGAGCTGATTGTTGTGGATCAGAAGCGCATTATGCGCGGCGAAGCGTTACCATTTTTTCTGACCGAAGGGGATATCGTTTATGCTCCGCGGAGTGCCATTGGCAATTGGAATCAGGCGATTCAGGATTTGCTGCCGTCCTTGCAGACCGTCAGTGCAATCTTGCAACCCTTTGTCTCGGTTAAATATCTGCGAGACAACGATTAGTTCCTCTCCTCGCGCTTGCGTATATTAAGGATAAAATAGATATCATGCAGTTAACTGAAACACCAACTCCTCCCGACAGCTCCCAGCCCTGGCAGGAGGAAGAGATTCATCTGTCGGACTATCTGAATGTACTGCGCCGTCGAAAAACAGTCTTTTTCGCGGTTTTTTTCCTGGTTTTTACCCTGGTTGCCATTTATACCTTCTTGGCAACGCCAATCTATCAAGCCTCCGGAACCTTGCACGTCCGTGATGAAAAGGGGAAGGTTGACCTGCTGGGTGAACTTGGTCTTGGTCAGGGCAGCCCGATTGAATCTGAGATTGAAATTCTTAAATCACGCACCAATATTGAAGAGGTAGTGCGGCGGCTGCATCTTGATTGGCAGGTGGATAAAAAATCGCCGGAGCTGGCGGTTCAGGTCGGTGAATTTTCCAGTACCGCTGCGGAGCCGGTTTATTCTATCACCCTGACCGGTGCGGGTAGTTTTGATGTCAAGGATAGTGATGGTGCGCTGATGGGGCAAGGTCGTGCGGGCGAATTGTTGCTGGGGCCGGGGCTTAAGCTTCTGCTTACCGATCTGCTGGGGGAAAAAGGCGATAAATTTCGTCTGACCAGGCTCTCTTTCAATACTACTGTGCGCAACTTACGTGCCCAGATTAATGCCAGTCAGCTAGGTAAGAAAACTAATATCATCAAGCTTTCTTACTCCAGTTCCGATCCAATTGTAGCTCGCGATGTGGTCAATACGCTGGTGCAGGTTTTCCTCGAGCGTTCGGTCACCCTGAAGACCCAAGAGGCGAGTAAATCACTCGAATTTATTACCGGCCAGTTGCAAAATGTCCGCCTTGAACTTGATGCCGCCGAAAAGCAGTTGGAGTCTTTCAAGAGCACCTCAGGGTTAGTACAACTTGATACCGAAGCAGAAAGTTTTATTGAGCGCCTGGCCGAGATAGAAAAGCAGCTGGCAGCTCTCAGTATCCGAAAAAAGCAGATTGATTTCGCTATCGAAGCTTTTTCTGCGGCCCAGGCACAAGGGCAAATCTATACTCCGGCGATATTGGCTGACGATCCCACTGTGGCTGCTATGGCACAAAAGCTGGTTGAATATGAGGTACAAAAAAAGGCGCTGCTGGTCGAATACACCGTCGAGCATCCTGCTGTTCTGGTTCTTTCGCGCCAGGTTGCCGAAGTACAGAGCAAAATTCTTGCTACCTATCAAAGTACCAGGGCAAATCTTGCCCAGCAACAGGCTGGTCTGACTGCACAACTGTCTCGTTACGACCAGCAATTGAAACAGTTACCGGCAGCAGAGCGACAATTGGTCCACCTGGTTCGGCAGGCGAAAGTCAATGCCGACATCTATACCTTTTTGCTGCAAAAATTCGAAGAGGCTCGCATCCTGCGGGCTTCAACCATGAGCAACATCGATATCATTGATCCCGCTATCGCCGCAGACAAGCCGATCAAACCGCAGAAGAAAAAGAACCTCCTCCTTGGTCTCATTGTCGGTATCATGATGGGGGTCGGTCTGGCTTTCTTCCTTGAATATATGGACGATACCATCAAGGATCCAGAAGTGGCAAAACGGCTCCTCGGGCTGCCAGCTCTGGTGACGATTCCATTTTTGGGGAATAAAGAAAAACTTGCTGATGGCCGAGCGCATACTCTGGTCAGTCAGCTTGATCCTAAAGCTCCAGCGGCCGAGGCCTTTCGTGCCTTACGAACCGGTGTCCATTTTTCTGCGATCAACAAAGAAAAACGGATCCTGATGATTACCAGTCCGTTTCCAGGTGAGGGAAAAACGACTATTTCTGCGAACCTGGCTGTCACTCTGGCGCAGACTGGTGACCGGGTATTGATTATCGGTTGTGACTTGCGTAAACCTGCCCTGCATGAATTTTTTGCTGGCCATAAACTCCCAGGGTTAACTGAGGTTCTGGTCGGCGATCAAACCTTTGATAGTGCGGTAAATCTGGAGGGGGCTGTCGGGGTCGATTTTCTAAGCTCCGGGAGTACCCCGCCTAATCCGGCCGAATTACTGGGTTCGGAAACCATGGCTCAGCTGGTGGCAGAATTACGTGACCGCTATGATCACATCATTCTTGATGCCCCCCCATTGCTGGCCGTGACCGATGCAGTTATCTTGAGTGAACTAGCTGACTTGGCCCTGATTGTTTTTGAATTGGGTCGGAACTCCACCAAGGTAACCCAGCTGATGCGCGATCAGTTGGCCAATATTCAGACCCCTTTAGCCGGCCTTGTTTTTAACGACAAAGAAGCCAAGGGGGCTAGTTATTATGGTGGCTACTACGGTGGCTACTACGGTGGCTACTATGGTGAAACTGAGCAAAAGACCAAACGCAGTTGGTTGTGGTGGAAAAACTAATCAGCCGCAATGAAGATCTATTAAGGTCTGTTGTTAAAGGTCTAGAAGTCAAAGCAGAATTGGCCGCGGATAACACCTGATACAATCTGATGAAATCAAAGGCATGAACATTCTTTGGTTTTAAAGCTTTTAACCCAAGGAGAGCATTGTTACTTTTGAACTATCAGATTTAATCAGATTGTATCTGCGGCTAAAAATGTCTATGGTTTATTCTTTTCAGAAGTAGTCTAAAGCAAAAAAACAGTAGTCATGAGGGATCAATCGTGGTGGTGGATAGTACAAAATTTATTGATTATCATTGCCATATTCTCCCCGGACTTGATGACGGTTGCCGGGATTTGGCAGAGTCTTTAGCGATGGCGCAGGTTTTAGTGGCGGCCGGGTTTCGCGAGGTCTATTGCACTCCCCATTGTATGCACGGTGTCTACAACAGCACCCCCGCATTGGTGCAATCGGCGGTAGTGGCTTTACAGCAACAGCTTGACAACGAGGGGATTTCACTGAAACTCCATCCCGGGATGGAATATTATCTCGATGAATATTTTTCGCAAAAGCTGGATGATGTTCAGCCTCTGGGTGAAACGCAGCTGCTACTGGTCGAGTTCCCGATGCAGTATGTCGATCCAGAGCAAACCAAAAATCAGATTTTCCAGATTGTCCGCAAAGGTTACACCCCGGTATTGGCTCATCCCGAACGTTATCAGTTTCTGCTGCCGCAGAAGGTACCTGGTGGTATCCTGAGCGGGGTTAAACGGTTGTTCGGGAAAGCACAACCACAGAGTGAGTTGTCAGCGCCGGGACTTTTAGCCGAGTTACAACAACAGGGTTGTCTGCTACAGGGAAATATCGGCAGCCTGGTCGGTTATTATGGGCGTAAAGTGCAGGCAAATGCCGAGCAGTTTCAGCAGGCCGGGTTTTACCGTTTTTGGGGGAGTGATGGTCACCATCCGGAACCGACAGAAAGATTTCTAGAAAAAGCTAAAGGTATTTATTAGCCGCAATGAAAGGCTATCAAGGTATATGGTTAAAAACAAACCAGAGCCTTAGCTTTTTGATTACATAGATTTTCCGGAAATTTCTGCC
>DAOWKG010000073.1 GCA_030639985.1 Desulfuromonadaceae bacterium | reverse complement strand
CTGGTGAACCAAGCAATCTTTGGTTTAAGAAGCGACGGGCAGCAGCACGATCCCAACCAGTTGCCGATTGAAATTCATGATACAAACCAAGGGGGCTTTTAACGTCTCTGAGTTGGGAGCTATCAATCCCGTACAATTCAGGGTTTTCGAGCAACTCTGAGCCTCGTGGCAGGTTCATGATCGAAATATTGAGAAAGCCGATTTTCTCGGCATGTTGCTCCAAAAATTCCAAGGTCATTTCGGCATCGGCTTCAGTTTCCCCCGGAGTTCCTAACATAATATAAACGTAACTGCTGATTCCGGCTCGATGCAGATTATCGAGAATTTTTTCCGCCGTTGCTAACTTGATCCCCTTTCCCAAACGGTCAAGAACCACCTGAGAGCCACTTTCCAGCCCCAATTGCAACATTCGGCAACCAGAATCTGCCAGTTGTTGGATAAATTGGAACTCTGCCAAAGCAGCTTCAAAGCGGACAAATCCAAACCAAGACAAACCGTTCAGATCGGCTCGCCGTTCTGCCATTTTTTTCAAGATGTTAACCGGGATAGCATTATCGGTCAGATGGAAATTTTTAACCCCATAGCGCCGGGATAAATCGACCAGTAAATCGGGGAATTCGAGCGGATCAAAACTGCCATACGGATGTACCGGTGCGGTTGCTTCGGGGCAAAATAGACATTTTTGCCAGTAGCAACCACGCGACGGACTTACTGGCAGGGTTGGCTGGGGAGTGAAATAACGATCAAATTTTGCAAAGGAAAAATCGGGGACAAAACCTATCTCCGAAATCTCGCGCAGATAATAATCGGCCGGAGCAGAACCTTTAGCCAACGCCACCAGCGATACCTCTCCAGGGCCAAAAACCAGCCGATCAAATGGCGACAATTTCAAATCAAGCCGCTGCAACGGTTCCTGCCATGAGGTGATCAAACCACCACCGGCAATCAATTCCAGATCGGGAAACTGTTGGCGTAACAATCCCGCCAATTCAAACGCCGGGATAACCTGATGGAGATAGTTGATCGAGATAGCTACTCGCTGCGGCTGCAGTGCCGCAATTTGGGGCAATAACTGGTTTTGAAAATAGGGATGGAACAAGGTTTGGGCGCTACCGGAACTAAACAATTCCAGATCATCGGGATTGAAAATAGAGTAACCATTATGCTGATAATCACCGAGGGTAAGCCGTTCATCACCATTGTTTTTTGACCAGAGACGCAGCAATAAATTCAAATAACGAACTGCGGTACTATAACGGGCAAATGATGCTTCAACTGCCGGTGAACACAATAAATCAAGCGACTGTTGCCGATGTTTCAATGCCCGCCGCACCGAGGTCGCTGGGTTATCGCCAGCTAGTGTCGTCAGTCGTTCATCTGCCAGCAGATAATGGTAAGCATCAATATTAGCGTCCAGAACCGCAACATCAACATCCGCTTTACGTAATGCTGCCGCAAGGATTGCCAGAGAAAGGGGTGGTTCGGAAGGGATGAGTGCGGGTGGTTGCAATAACAGGCAGTTAATCATGATCACTTATATCGACAACGGCAAAACCGGCATCAAGCCAGCCAAAAATACCATCAGACACATTATAAATAGTTAGTCGCTCGGTCACTTCCAGCAAATAAGCACAAACCGCACGGGTTCGCACACCGGTTCGTCATATCAACAGTAACTGCTGTTCTTCCGGCACCAACTGATTCAGTTGTCGCAGCCATTCTTTGGGTTGGCTACTTCTATCCGCAGCAAAAAAGGTCAACAATTTGCTCCCGGCAACAATCCCGGTCTGCTGCCATTCTTCTGACCGGCGAATATCTATGATCGCCGCCCCTTGCTGCAATATCAACGGCACCTCAATACTTTCAATCTGCTGATAGCGGTGGCTGGTCATAGCCCTAGCTTGCAGCTAATGCTTGCGACTGAAAATTGAAATGGTAAACCTGATAAGAATCATCCCGCAGCAACAGCCGGATGGTTACTACCGTAGCTCCGCTTGAATATTCGGCTTCAACTTCATAAGTAATCACTGTACCACCGACAAATTGGACATTATCGCCACTGACTTCATTTTGAAAAGAAAACTTACTGATGCTTTTAAGTTCGCCTATTTTAGACAGTGCTGCCATCAGATTTTTCAGGTTTTCTGCCGTCACCGTCTGTAATACTTCAGGTGCCATATACTGCCTGACAATATCGGCATCCCAAGTAGAAATTTGCGGTAAAACCTCTTCCATATAAGGGATTGCCGTGTCGGCATATTTGGAAGAGAGGTAATAGCCATAAGAAAAATAGCTGCTAAAACCGACCACAAAAACAAAGATTATATAAATAATAAGCTTTTTCACTTCTCAAATTCCCTTTATAAAAAGTTACGAAAAAATCAACGGGGTTATTACCAAAATAAAAAGCATTCCTACTCGGGCTACGATTTACGGTTTACGGCGGAAACGCTTCGGGAATGACAAATAGCATGATTTTACTGCAAATGTCAGTATAAGCATGATGATATTTTCACAAAATTGATAGTAATTGGATAAATATAGTCAAACCCATTTATGCCGGTGCATGCTGACCGTAATTATCCTACAACT
>DAOWKG010000169.1 GCA_030639985.1 Desulfuromonadaceae bacterium | reverse complement strand
TTTCGTTTTTAGTCACGATTAATGGTGGTACGAAACGAAGAACTTTGCCGATGGTACAGTTGATCAGCAAGCCACGTTCAAGGGCGATCTTAACAATATCGCCACCTTCGATTGACAGCTCCATTCCCCAGATCAATCCACGACCGCGTACCTGAGTGATAAATGAGTATTGCTGTTGCAGTTGTTCCAGTTCTGTCTGTAGATAGTCGCCCATGGCATTACAATTGTCGAGAATGGAATCTTCCAGCACAACCTTTACTGCTGCGACTGCTGCCGCTGCTATCAGCGGATTGCCGCCAAAGGTGGAGCCGTGGGTGCCGGGTCCGAGTGCTACCGCATATTTTTCCTTGGCAACCATAGCACCGATAGGTGGACCACCCGCAAGAGCTTTGGCAAGGGTCATCACGTCTGGTTCGATATTGTCATGCTGATAGGCAAACAATTTACCGGTGCGCCCTAAACCGACCTGAACTTCATCAAACAAAAGTAAAATATCGTGTTGATCGCAAAGCTCTCGAACCGCAGGTAAATACTCTGCGGCAGGGATATTGATACCCCCCTCGCCTTGAATCGGTTCCATCATAATGGCACATGTTTGTGGAGTAATAGCCGCTTCAAGAGCTTCAATGTTACCAAATTTGACGTATTTGAACCCCGGCATCAGTGGTGCAAAACCAGCCTGAATTTTTTCCTGTCCCGTAGCACTGATGGTGGCTAGGGTGCGACCGTGGAAAGAATCGCTAGCAGTGATTATTTCAAAGCGGTTGTCGCCATATTTGTCGGCACTGTACTTACGTGCCAGCTTTAATGCTGCCTCGTTGGCTTCTGCTCCAGAGTTACAGAAAAATACCCGGTCACCAAATGAGTGCTCGCAGAGGATTTCTGCCAGTTCAATCTGTTGGGGGATATGGTAAAAGTTGGAGCAATGGAGCAGTTTGCCCGCTTGCTCTTGCAATGCAGCAACTATTTTAGGGTGGCAGTGCCCCAGATTGTTGACGGCAACTCCGGCGAGAAAGTCGAGATACTTTTTGCCATCGATATCGGTTAGCCAGCAGCCTTTACCGCTTGCAGCAACCAATGGATAGCGGCCGTAGGTTTTAGCAACGTGGGTTAGCCCCCGGTCAATCCAGCCTTGTGATTCGCCCATTATTTGTACCTCGCCACGACGGTGCCGATCCCTTTGTCGGTAAACATTTCGAGCAGGCAGGCGTGCTCCATCCGGCCATCGACAATGTGGGTTTTAGCAACTCCGTCCTCGATTGCATCGACACAGCAGTTTACTTTGGGAATCATGCCACCAGAAATAGTGCCGTTGTTGATTAAGTCGGGTACTCGCTGGATATCAATGGTCGAAATAAGTTTTCCCTGTTTATCTTTGACCCCATCGATATCGGTGAGGAGAATCAATTTTTCGGCCTTGAGAGCTCCGGCAATTTTCCCAGCTACCAGATCGGCATTAATATTATAGGTTTCACCGTTCAGGCCGCTGCCAATCGGAGCGATTATCGGGATAAACTGATGTTGTTCCAAGCTGCGGATAATGGTTGGATCTACCGATTCGACTTCGCCAACCATGCCGATATCGATGATTTCAGGGGTCAGCGTATCGGGATTGTCTGCCGTTATTTCCAGTTTTCGAGCCTGAATCAAACCGCCATCCTTGCCGGTAATTCCAACTGCTTTACCACCCTGAAGATTGATATTGGTGACAATTTCCTTATTGACCTTGCCACCTAGAACCATCTCAACGACATCCATGGTTTTGCTGTCAGTTACCCGCATTCCTTGCACAAACCGGCTCTCAATTTTCATTGCCTCAAGGACTTTACCGATCTGTGGACCGCCACCATGAACCACAACCGGGTTCAGGCCGATATATTTCATCATGATGATATCGCGGGCAAAGCTCTCTTTCAGGTGTTCTTCAACCATGGCATTGCCGCCATATTTGATGACGATGGTTTTACCGTAGAAGTTTTTTATCCACGGCAGCGCTTCCATCAAAATATTGGCTTTATCAATCAGTTCTTTCATTTCTAAAATCTCCAAGGATTCAGGTGCAGATAGCAGTCTTCAGGAGAACTTTAATCCTGAGCTCTGAAGTCTGATTCCTTATAGTATATAGCGTGATAAATCTTCGTCTTTGCTGATTTCTTCTAACCGCTGGTGCACTTCAGCGGCACTGATATTTACCAGTTTGTCGGTTAACTCTGGAGCGTTGAATGACAGCTCTTCCAGTAACTTTTCGAGGATAGTGTGGAGCCGTCTGGCGCCAATGTTTTCGGTGCGATCATTGACGGTCTTGGCAATTTTAGCCATCTCCCTGATGGCATCGTCGTCAAAGGTAAGCTGGATCGATTCGGTGTTCATCAGCTCTTTGTATTGCTTAATCAGGGCATTGGTCGGTTCGGTAAGGATGCGATAGAAATCGTCCTCATTCAAACTGTTCAGTTCGACCCGAATCGGAAATCGCCCCTGTAGTTCCGGGATCAGATCCGATGGCTTGGTCATGTGAAATGCCCCGGCTGCGATAAAGAGGATGTGGTCTGTTTTGATCGCTCCGTGCTTGGTGGTAACGGTGCTGCCTTCAACAATCGGTAAAATATCGCGTTGTACCCCCTCACGGGAAACTTCGGCGCCATGTGTCCCTTCACGACTGGCGATTTTATCAATTTCATCGATAAAAATAATGCCATTTTGCTCGGCTCGTTCCCGTGCCAGAGTGGTGATATTTTCCATATCGATCAGTTTTTCGGCTTCCGATTCAACCAGGTGTTGGCGTGCTTCACTTACTTTCAGCTTCTTACGTTTGGAATCTTTTGGAAACAGGTTGCCGAACATCTCCTTGATGTTCATCCCCATCTCTTCATTACCCTGTGGCGTGAAAACCCCCATAGCGGGCATGCTACTGACTTCAACTTCCATCTCGACGGAGCGTTCTTCCAGTTCTCCCAGCCGCAATAGTTTACGCAGCCGATCACGGGTGTGTTGCCGTTGCTCCTGTATGTCGGGGGACAAATCGGTTTCACCGGGGAGGAGGAGATCAAGGAGCCGGTCTTCGGCGTTGGCTTCCGCCTTGA
The DNA here is from genome assembly GCA_030639985.1 of Desulfuromonadaceae bacterium. Classification (GTDB taxonomy): domain Bacteria; phylum Desulfobacterota; class Desulfuromonadia; order Desulfuromonadales; family Geopsychrobacteraceae; genus Desulfuromusa. The sequence goes on along the minus strand of DAOWKG010000169.1, from coordinate 9,412 downwards.
GCCGCATCTTTTGGGTCTCTTCTTCCTTGACCATGTTGATGGCAAGTTCGAGCAGATCCCGTACCATACTTTCGACATCGCGGCCGACATAACCAACTTCGGTGAATTTACTCGCTTCAACCTTGATGAAAGGTGCCTGTGACAGCTTTGCCAGTCGGCGGGCAATTTCAGTTTTACCTACCCCGGTGGGTCCTATCATGATGATATTTTTTGGCGCTATTTCATCGCGTAATTCGGCCGGAACCTGTTGGCGCCGCCAGCGATTTCTTAAGGCTACGGCAACGGCACGTTTGGCATCGTTTTGACCGATAATGTAGCGATCAAGTTCGGAAACTATCTCTCTGGGGGTAAAATTGTTCACTTGATGACCTCAACAGAAATTTTATCATTGGTATAAATACAAATATCGGCGGCAATATGGAGCGCCTCCTTGACGATTTTTTCGGCATCAAGGTCCGAATGTGCCACCATCGCCCGAGCGGCAGCCAGGGCAAAGCTGCCACCTGAGCCGATTGCTGCCACGCCATCGTCGGGTTCGATAACATCACCGGCGCCGGAAATGACCAGACTTACATCTTCATCGGCAACAATAAGCAGTGCTTCCAGACGACGTAGTATTTTGTCGGTACGCCAGTCTTTTGCCAAAGCAACTGCAGCACGGGGCAGATTGCCGCGAAATTCCTGTAACTTTGCCTCAAATTTTTCAAACAGAGTAAAGGCATCAGCGGTACTGCCAGCAAAACCGGCAAGTACTTTGTCCTGATAAAGTCGCCGAATCTTTCGGGCACCATGTTTCATCACCGTATTGCCCAGACTGACTTGACCATCGCCAGCCAGCGCTACCTGTGAATTGTGTCGCACACAACAAATTGTGGTACCTTTGAACATTTAATACTCCAGAGAAAATGAAATTATTTCAGCAGAATAACAAATGATAATAAATAACATAAAGACCAGCGGATAATAAAGGTTTAAAGCAACTATTTTGGCGGGGTAGGTGTTGGTTGTTTGGTGCTTGTTTAACGGTGTAGCGGGAATTTAATTGTCGCGACGGTTCCTTTGCCTGGCTCACTTTCAAGTTGCAGTCTGCCACCCATACTGTTGATGAAATCACAGGCATAGTAGAGCCCCAGACCAAATCCTCGCACTTGACCAGTGTGGTCTGGGTCGATCTGGTAAAACTTATTGAAAATTTTGGGGAATTCTTGTTTGGTTATGCCAACGCCAGAGTCCTTGATCAGGATCTTGACCTGTTTGTCATCAACTTCACTGGTAACACTGATAGTGCTTCCAGGTTCCGAAAATTTTATGGCATTGCTGATCAGGGCACGGATGGCAAAATTGATTCGCTGTGAACTCAATAACAGTGGCTTGGATGCCAGTGGCGGGGAGATAAGGCTTTCCAGTTTTACTTGATGTTTGTGGGCCGAAGCTTGCATCGAGCAGGTTACACGATCAGCAACCAGTCCTAGCTCAATTGGCTCAAGTTTGATGTTGTCTTTGTGCAGGGTTACTTCGCTGAAGTAGAGCAAATCTTGAATAGGCTGTTCCATATGGGTGGTTTCGGTTTGAACCAGAGCCAGCATCTGTTTGAAATCGGCATCATCGGGGCTTTCAATCCCCTCGGCAATATTCTGAATAAAGAGAGAAATTGCCGTGGTCGGGGTTTTGAGCTTGTGTGAGATCAGTCCCAAAAAGTCACTTTTAAGTTGATCTATCTGCTTTAAATCGGCCAACTCCTGCCGGATTTTCAGTTTTTCAGAAACTTTTTCGACCGTGGTAATGAGTTGTAAAATATTGATTGGCTTATTAATAAAATCATCAGCACCAGCTTTGAGTGCTTCGAGAATTAATTCACTGTCAGAATAACCGGTCATCAAAATTACTGCCAGATCGGGACGTTGTTCTTTGACTTTATGGAGTAATTCCATCCCGTTTAAATTTGGCATCTTGATATCGCTGAGAATAATATCAACCTTGATCGTCTCAAGGACATTTAGTGCTTCAAGGCCGTCTTCTGCCCGCACGACATGGTAATCATCCAGTGCATTCGCACACAATTCCCGAATAATGGGCTCATCGTCAACGCAAAGGATGGTTTTGGGCCCGATATCTGGTTCGGAGAATTTCATCATATAGTTTTCTCAACAAGCCAATGGGCAAGGTTGGTAGTGAATTTTACAGGCAATTTCTATAGTTTGCCTGCTGACACCGAGTTTCAGTGAGCGGAACTATGTAAAATATAGCGGAGACACCTGATATGTCCAGTTTCCAGTTCATTTGAAAATATTATTTTCATTTCATACTGAATTCTTTGTCGGGATGGCATATCTTTATCTCGATTAGCTTCATGTGCTATTTTGCTTCGACTAGCCATGAGGTTATTTTTATTCCCCCTATTTCGTATATTGGAATTGAACTGTTTATGTCTCCCAGACCTAGAAAACCGAGAAACTGTTGTCCCACCCGTCGCCCTTCTGATCACATGTTTAAGCCCGCCGGAACTCCGATGTCTGAGTTGGTGACGGTTGAACTTGAAGCTGATGAACTTGAGGCGATATCGCTTTGTGACCGGGAAGGTTTGACGCAGGCTGATGCCGGGGAACAAATGGGGATTTCGCGTGGAACGGTGCAGCGATTGGTAACCAGCGGGCGCAAAAAGGTAATTGATGCCCTTTTGTCTGGCCATGCTTTAGTTATCAAACCACATGAATAAATAATGAGTTAGGTATGGGGTCTCCACATGCAGTACCGCGGATGGTCAAGCTGGTAAATAAAATTTGTGTTACCGGGCTGGATATCTCTGAATTAGTTGCTAGACTTTGAGAAAGCAGTTTAGCACAACAAGTGATGTTGGCTAGTTTGGAACCCGTAAGATTTTTTATAGACAGACTTCTGCAGGAGGTAGTCATGCTGACTAAAAAAATCGTATCTATTATTTATGTACTTCTAATCGCTGGCATGTGTGGACTTCCTGCTTCTGCTCAGGCATTTGATGTTTTGTTAGGTACCGGCGCACCTGGCTCATTTTCCTATTTTAGTGGTCGGGTGCTGTGTCGGATGCTTAACAGCCAGATGGATGATGTTTATTGCCAGCAGGTGCCAGCAGCTGTCGAAATAGACAATCTAACCAATTTGCAGAGCGGCTCTTTGGATATCAGTTTGGTTGATTCTCGCATGCTGTTTGATGCTGTCAATAAAACCAGCGTTTTTAAATTCCTGGATATTAGTTATGAAAAATTGCGTGCACTGGGGCCGCTGTATGATACCCCTGTTACCATGATTGTGCGTAATGATGCTGGGATTGGTTCATTGGATGATCTGAAGGGGAAAAGGATTAATGCTGGAACGCCGCAATCACCCCAGTATCTGGCCGTGGATACGATCCTGAAGGCAAAAAAGTGGACGAAGAAAGATTTCAGTCTGGTGGGCGATTTACCACCGTCTAAGTCAAATGATGATAAAAAAGCATTCTGCTACGGAACCATGCAGGCAATGGTGTATATCGGCATACATCCCGATTTCTCTTTGCAACGGTTGCTTAAAACCTGTAACGGTCAGTTGTTGAATATGGCTGATGGTGATATCGAAAAACTGGTTAATGGTGACCCGGCACTATGGAAAATTGACCTTGCCGCCGGAACCTATCCGTCTCATCCGAAAGTTGAAACGTTTGGCACCCGCACCATACTGGTCGCTTCAGACAACCTTGATGGAGAAATAGCCTACAAAATTATTGCTGCAATAGTTAATAACAAGCAACATTTAACCAATGTCCATTCGGCGTTATCATTGTTTTCAGCGGACACGGCTAGAGAAAGTGTCCATGGGATGAAGCTTCATCCGGGAGCAGCCAAATATCTTGCTGAACATTAGCTGGAGCATGACAACGGCAGCATGAAGACATCACTCAGAAAAGGGTGCTGCTGCCCCACTTTGGGATAGTTTAGTGGCGCTTACAGATAAGAATATTGCTTCCTTGCTGTTCTTTGGCTGCTGTTTTCATTTCGGTACAAATATCAATCACCTCAAAGGCTGTCATTGCTTTGCGCTGGGTCAAATCTACGCCACCCATACTCAGGCTGATTAATGGCTGCTTCTTGTCTTTGCCCTCACGGCTCCTTGCTACTACATGGCCTCGTTTAACATCTTCTGGACTATAAAATTCGAGAATGCCACGATCTATTCGGTCGATAATCTCTGTCGCGATGGCGGGATATTTGTCTGCCGGGACGATAATAACAAAGTCATCGCCACCGATATGACCTAAAAACGCTTCGGTACAACCATTTATTTGCAAGGCAGTTCTGATTACGTTGGCGGTAAAAATAATGACATCATCCCCTTTGGCAAACCCATAGGTATCGTTATAGCTTTTAAAATGGTCGAGATCGGCATAAATAACGCAATCTGTCGCTTCTGCTGTGACTGCCAGTTGGAGTGCTTTGACGATGCTGGGGTTACCCGGCAGGCCGGTATTCGGATTCGCATCCAGAGCGAGTTGGTTCAGGAGTTGCAGTTCTGCTACGGCATTGCTCAGGCGTAGCTGGGTTTTGATCCGGGCAAGGACAATCGGGGCATTATAGGGTTTCGCAATGTAGTCAGAAGCACCGACATTAAAGCCCTGCTCTTCGTCGGTAATGGAATTATTGGCAGTAATAAAAATTACCGGGATGTCTTTAGTGTGCTGGTCGGCTTTAAGCTGGCGACAGATTTCAAAACCATCCAGGTCGGGGAAGGCGGTGTCGAGCAGGATCATATCGACGGTTGCTTTTTGTAACTTTTTGAAAATTTCCGCCCCGTTTGTGGCGGTAACAACGTGGTAGCTATCCTTCAGGGTGCCGATTAGCGTTGCCAGATTGAGGAGTTTGGTGTCGGCAATGAGGATTCGTTTTTTTGCGTCCGGCATAGCATTCCTCCTATTGGGGATGGAAAAAATATTATCTGCTATCGGTTCTTCAGAAGCTACCTATTTTTAAACCAAAAAGCTGTCTCAGTAACAGTTTCTTTGGATATCATCAAATTGCTAGCCTTTATTTGGTATTGAAAGTTGGTTGAGAAGGTGGTCAACGTTGTTGCTGACTTTAGCCCCCTCCCGTTGTAGTTGTAGAATTTTTTGCCATGCGGGGCCGTTGGTGAAATCATGATTCTGCTGTTGCGAGAGAAGGTAGACGGGGGTTCCATGCTGGAGTGCTGTTGTTGCTAAATCAAGGCAGGCGAGGTTGCCAATGCCCCACCATTGGGTAGTTATGACCAGAGCATCAGTTTGTTGGATTAACTTATCTGTTGCCGCCAGGGTTTTTTCGGTAAATGGGCTGTAAGGTGTTTCTTTGGCAACGGTAATATCGAGTACGCTAGCAACTGCTTCATCAGCGTCACCTTGATTCAGTGGCCCTGCCGTTATGTTTGCTTTGGCTAGATGGAGTCGTCGGAGCAAGGTTTTGCCACTGCCACCACCGCAGATTATATGAATCTGAAGCCCTTTTAACTGGTGGGTTGAATTATTTACCAGGGGAACAATTTGCGGGGTGCCGGTAATCGGGTTGGCACTTACTTTAATTTCTGCCCGGAAAACTTTTTGCAGGTTGGCGGCGGTCATTACTTTTTCGGGAGAATCGATATCGACAATGGTGCCATATTCGGACAGGAGTAGAATCCGCTGGGAAATAGCTGCTGCCAGATCAAGATCATGGCTGATCTGGACGATGGTAGTTTGTTGCTCCCGGTTGAGTTGTACCAATAATTCTGTCAGTTCCAGTCGGTGATCGATATCGAGATTGCTGGTCGCTTCATCCAAAAACAGTACCGAGCTGTTTTGCGCCAACGCTCGTGCCAGCAGTACCCGCTGCAATTCACCGCCGCTCAATTGGGTTATCGGTCGCTCTGCCAACGGCAAAATATCGGTCATCACCAGCGCCTGTTCAATTGCCTGTAGATCAACTTTATTCTGAAAACTGAGGCGGTTTTTTCGGTGGGGATAGCGGCCCATGGCGACCAGTTCTCGCACTTTATAGGGAAAGTATATGGTTGACGATTGGGGTACTACAGCGACGTTACGTGCCATTTCTGCGGCTGAAATCTCTTTAACCGGGGTCGAGCCCCAGAGAATTTCACCTCCACCAACTTTGAGACTGCCCCGCAACAACCGCAACAGAGTCGATTTGCCACAACCGTTTGGACCGATGATCGAAAGAATTTCACCTTGGTTGACGCTGAAATTTAGATCGTTGAATATCTCTGTCGTACCAAAAGAGAAGTTGAGGTTATTGACCTGAATCATAATCCTCCCCCTTTGCGGCGCAATAAGTAGAGGAAAAAAGGTGCTCCAAGCACTGCGGTAACCACCCCCACTGGAATTTCTGCCGGGGCGTAGAGACTGCGGGCGATAGCATCGGCAACGATGAGAAAGCTACTGCCGAGTAGCGCTGAAAAAGGGAGTAGCAACCGATGTCCAGGGCCCCAGAGTAACCGACAGATATGGGGGATCACCAGGCCGACAAAACCGACCAGTCCCGCCAGGGCGACCGCACAGGCGGTCAGGGCTCCGGCAATGATAAACAACAGCAGGCGGGTTTTGCCGACATTAAGTCCCAGATCGGCAGCAGTCTCTTCCCCCTGGGTAAGGAGATCGAGATTGAGAGACTGCGACCAGAGCAGCATAAAACCAATGGCGACCCAGAGCCAGCCCCACGAAAGCCAGTCGGGGTCAGCTAGTGATAGATTGCCCGCCAGCCAGAAGATTGCCTGTCGGGTAGCATCGGCAGGAGCTTGCCAAAGGAGAAATAGCAATAGTGCCGCTGCCAGACTGCCGACCATTACTCCGGATAGAATCAGGGTGTGGGAGGAACAGGTGTGGGCTTGTGCCACCAGATAAACCAGCAGTAAAGCACCGAGCGCCCCGATAAAGGCGGCCAGGGGAATGACCAGCGGCGATTGAAATCCGCAGGTCAGGGCGGCAACCGCTCCCAGGGCAGCACCACCGGAAACACCGAGGAGGTAGGGGTCGGCCAGGGGATTTCTTAGTACCGCCTGAAACGTTACTCCTGACAAACTCAAAGCAGCACCGACCAGCCCGGCTAGTAACGCCCGTGGCAGTCGAATCTGCCAGAGAATAACCTGCTCAACCTCAGATCCAGATCCTTGGAATAAAATCGCAAATAGTTCGCGCCACGATAGATCAAGACTTCCCGCCGAAAGGGAGATCAATATTGCCATTAACGGCGATAGCAGCAGGAGCATTTGTCCCAGCTTATGCCAGTTGGTTGCTTGCCCTTTATTCATCGATTGCGATGCTCGGGTGAAGAGCTTTTGCCAGGGCCTCAATACCAAGTATCATCCTCGGCCCCGGTCGGTGAATCCAATCGGCATTAATTTCTATTATCTGTTGGTTCCTTACCGCCTGTAATTGCGGCCAATTGTCAAAATAATATTTTGGTTGTGGTTGCCCCGGATAGGTTGAAACGATGATGGCTTCGGGATTGACGGTCAACAGTGCCTCGGTATTCCAAGTCGGGTAACGTGATGGCCCTTGCGGCACGACATTGATTCCCCCGGCGATGTCGATAATGTCGGCAATAAAAGTATCTGGTCCGGCAACGGTAAGGGGTTGCAACATGACACATTCAAGGGTTGTCTTTGGCTCTAATTTTGCTACTTGGGCTTGAACTTTTTCGATTCTAGCCTTGATAGTATCAGCCAGCAGCGTGCTTTGTTTTTCTGCTCCAGAAATGCTACCGATATTCTCAATTGTTGCCAGTGTCGTTTCGACTGTTTGTGGATGAACTACATAAACTGGTATTTCCATTATTTCGAGTCGCCGGATCAATGCCGGACGGTTCATGTCAGCGGCAGCGATAACCAGATCGGGCTGGTGGAGCAAGATACTTTCCAAGCTGGGGTCGGCATAACCGCCAACCTTGGGCAGTTTCAGTGCTGCTTCAGGGTAGGTGCAAAAGTCGGTTGCTGCAACAATGCGCTTTTCAAGCCCTAACTCGAACAAAATTTCGGTGACGCTGGGAACCAGAGATACAATTCGTTGTGGGGTGGTGGGGATAGAGACTTGCCGGCTTACCGCATCGGTAAAGTTGCTAGCGGCTACCGGGCAAGAACAGAATATAACGAAAAGGATGGCTCGGATGAAATTCTTGTGCATAACTATCCTGAAACAAAGACTGGGGGCTGACAATTATTCAGCCCCCAGTCTAGAACAAATCGCAACGATTAGAAAGAGAGTTTGATTCCAGCATAGCCCGAAAGACCAGCAGTGCCATAGCCGGAAACTTCTTCGTAGTCTTCATCAAACAGGTTGTCGATCCGGATAAAACCTTTTAGATTGGCAGTAATCTGGTGGGAGGCAGCAAGGTTTACCAGAGTATAGGTATCCAATGTTTCCGTGGATTCGTCCCGGTCCCCAACATATAGCAGGTTTATAGTAATTTGTTTTCCGTCCATTGGGTAAAGATTGAAATCAAGATTTCCTTTGTGTAGTGGTCGTCTACGGAGCCTGTCGCCGTTTTCGTCTTCTGTATCGGTATAGGTATAGCTGAGGCTGAAGTCAAAAAGTTCTGAAGGGTAAAGATTGAGAGAAGTTTCAACACCTTGAGTGGTGATATCTCCAGCATTCTGATATCCGCCTCCATCCCATTGGATGTAGTCATCAATGTCATTGTGAAACCAGATTGCTTGGAGAATCATACGGTGGTCAAACAAACTTTGTTCAATCCCGATATCATAGCCGAGGCTGGTTTCTGCTTCGAGGTTCTGATTGCCATTCCATGTGTCAAAGAGTTGATAGAGGGATGGAGCTTTGAAGCCGGTTCCAATTGAAGCTTTTAGCTTGGATCCTGTCGCTTTCACAGTATATCCGGCAGCAACTCTCCAAGTCGTTTCGGTGCCAAAATCATCGTGATGGTCATAGCGAACTCCAACTGTCGTATTGAATGAACCAATAGAAATTTGATCTTGCAGATAGATAGCGTTTGTTGTCGTGTTTTCGTCAATACCTGAGTCGGTTTCAGCTGTTTCAGTTTCAGTTTCTGCCCCGAGAATAAATATTTGTTGAGAACTTAGTTCAAAGCGGTTCTTTAATTCATATTTTATTTTTTTGCCCTCAAAAGCTTGAGCCCAGGCTGAATCAGGGTAGTCACGATCAATATTTGTCAGTGACACTCCAAGCGCTGTTTGCCAGCGATCTTTGAGTAAATGGAAGACTCCTTCTAGATGACCATTAAAGATGTTGGAAGAGGTAGTTTCATCTGTGTCTTCAAAGGTGGAAAAGGACACCGGAAATCCATCCATGTCATATTCAGAATCACTGTAGTTTGCTGTCAAATTGATTTCAAACAAGTCACTAGGTTTGACACCACCATTAAACGAAAAAGAAGTGTTTTTATAACCATCCTCTTCAGTGTTG
>DAOWKG010000330.1 GCA_030639985.1 Desulfuromonadaceae bacterium | reverse complement strand
CTCAACGACATCTTCCCAGATGAGGTGGAGGTTTTCTTTGCCGAATTCGGGGATACTCCCCAGCGGGTTACCCTTGCTGAACTTAACGCCAGCTACACCGGTTATGCCCTCTTTTGTCAGCCGAAAGTCACCCTTGATTCGCGTGCTAGCGATCTGCGTTTGACAGACACAAAAGAGTGGTTCTGGGGGGCAATTTTTAAATTTTGGCCTATCTACAGGCACGTTCTCTTGGCGACCCTGGTTGTCAATAGCCTGGCTATTGCCAGCCCGCTGTTTGTCATGAATGTGTATGATCGGGTTGTCCCCAATAATGCGATTGACACCCTCTGGGTTCTGGCTATAGGGGTGCTGGTGGCCTATCTGTTCGATTTCATCTTGCGTAATCTCCGGGGCTATTTTGTCGATACCGCTGGCAAAGGAGCCGATGTTCTCATTGCCAGTAAGCTGATGCAGCAACTGATTTCCATGCGGTTTGATCAGCGGCCTGAATCGACCGGTTCATTAGCAAACAACTTGCGCGATTTCGAATCGTTGCGTGAATTTTTTAGTGCGACGACGCTGTTAGCTCTTCTCGATTTACCCTTTATTGTTATCTTTATCGGACTTATTGGTTACATCGCTGGTCCTTTGGCAATTGTCCCAGCGCTTGCGGTGCCAATTGTTGTCTTGGTTGGAGTGATTATCCAGGTGCCGTTTAAACGTTTAGTTGAAGCGGGGTTTAAGGAGTCGACCCAAAAGTATGCGTTGCTGGTAGAAACCATCAGTGGTCTGGAGGCGATCAAAACCAGTCAGGCTGACGGTCAAATTCAGAAACGCTGGGAAGATGTGGTTGGAATGCACTCTCGGTCTTCGGCACAAACGCGGGGGTTGATGAACTTTTCAATAAGTTTTTCCATGCTTGCCGCGCAGCTGGTGAGTGTTGGCATAATTGTTTGGGGCGTTTATATGATTGCCGACGGGGCACTGACAATGGGAGCGTTGATTGCTTGTAATATCCTCGCTGGTAGGGCGATGGCCCCCCTTGGGGCGGTTGCCGCCATGTTGACTCGGTTACAGCAATCACGGATGGCATTGAAATCTCTCGACCTGTTAATGCAGATACCCAATGAGCGGCCGCTTAATCAAGAGCCGTTACGCCACGAGCATCTACCCGGAAATATCAGTTTTGATAACGTTAGTTTTCAGTACCCGCAGGGAGAAAAACCGACTCTGACCTCAATCAAGCTGTCGATTGGCAAAGGGGAAAAAGTTGGTGTTATCGGGCGGGTTGGCAGTGGCAAGAGCACCCTCGGTCGGCTGATTGTCGGTCTTTATCAGCCGCAGCAAGGTTCTGTAAGGGTTGGCGATATCGATATCCAGCAGCTTGATATTGCCGACCTCAGAAAAAAAGTTGGCTACGTCGCTCAGGATAGTCAGCTTTTTTATGGCTCAGTTCGCTATAATATAACCCTCGGTATGCCCCATGCTGATGACCGCTCAATTCTGCGGGCGGCAACCACTGCTGGGGTGAGTGACTTTGTTAAAAGCCACCCGGCCGGATTTGGTATGCAAGTTGGTGAACGTGGTCAGAGCATTTCAGGTGGCCAGCGCCAGTCGATCGCCATCGCCAGAACTCTGCTGAAAAATTCAGACGTACTGATTCTTGATGAACCGACAAACTCAATGGATAACGCCACTGAGACGGTTTTTCGCGGTCGGCTTGCGGCGGAGGTCAAAGATAAAACCCTAGTGTTGATTACCCATCGGCATAGTATGTTGACTCTGGTTGATCGTTTAATTGTTTTGGAAGAGGGAAAGATCGTTGCCGATGGTCCCAAAGATCAGGTTTTGGCGGCGTTAAAAAATGATCGAATCCAGACGACATAGAACCCCGAGGGTCGATTTCATGAAAAAACTTTTGCGAAAAATATTCCCCAGTTCCGAGCTTGATTCGGATCTACAATTTATGAGTGAAGTTGATGCCGCAACTCACAAAATGGGGAGCAAGTTTGCCTACATCACCTCTGTGGTGATTTTTATGCTCATTATTGTTGCCCTTTTATGGGCACGATTTGCTGTTATCGATGAAGTGACGCGGGGGGTAGGTCAAATTGTGCCATCCCAAAAAGTCCAGGTGATTCAAAATCTGGAAGGGGGGATAGTTGAGGCTATTCTGGTTGCCGATAATCAGATTGTTGACAAGGGAGATGTGCTCCTGCGGATCAATAATACGCTGGCGGCCAGCCATTATCGCGACACGGTCAATAAGGTTATGGAGCACCGGGCAATAATTATTCGCTTGCTGGCGGAAGCTGCCGATGAAGAGCTGGTTTTCCCCGAGGAGTCGGATATCCCTTTGGCAACGATCAATAGTCAAAAAGAGATATATCAAGCCCGCAAAGAGCAAGTTCAATCAGAGCTTACTATTCTTAATCTCCAACTATTGCAACGGCAACAAGAAATAACTGAAATGGTGGGGCGAGAAAAGCAGTTGCTCCGCAGCCTTGCCAATGCACAACAACAGATTGACATTGTTAAACCGCTACATGAGAAAGGCTTGTATCCAGAGGTTGATTATCTTCGGGTAGAGCGTGATTTAATCAACCTGCAAGGGGAGGTAAACGCATTGCAGCTGGGATTTCCTCGGGCGCAGCAGGTTGTCAAGGAGATGGAGCAAAAGACGATTCAGCAAAAAAAGCTGTTTCGCACCCTGGCGCTGGATGAGCTTAACCAGAAGCGGGCAGAGCTCAAGTCGTTGCAAGAGGCGATAGCGGCGGGTAAAGATCGCGTAACCAGAACCGATGTTCGCTCACCGGTACGTGGTACCGTTAAGCAGATCAACATTACCACTATTGGCGGGGTTATCCATCCCGGTGAGTCGATTCTTGAAATTGTCCCTCTCGATGACACTTTGCTGATAGAGGCCCGAATTAGACCGTCAGATATTGCCTTTCTTCATCCGGATCAAAAGGCGATGGTCAAGATTACGGCATATGATTTTTCTATCTACGGTGGCATGGAAGGTATTGTTGAGCAGATCAGTGCCGATACAATTATGGATGAAAAAGGGAATAGCTTTTTTAAAGTCAAGCTGCGAACAAAGTCGAATACGCTATTGTATCAGGGATCTAAGTTGCCGATAATTCCGGGGATGGTCGCCAGCGTTGATATCCAGACCGGCGAGAAGACGGTGTTGGACTATCTTTTGAAGCCGATATTGAAAGCGAAACAAAATGCCTTGCGTGAGCGGTAGCGGGACAATTGTACCGCTACCGCTTGATGTTACAATCTCTAGCTGCATGGAGTGAGCTGAAAGGTTTCTTTATTTCCGTTTTTTACGGGTCTTTTTTTCCTGACTCGCCTTAAGTAGGTCTCCCAGCGTACCAAGTCCGGCAGTGATAGAAGGCTGGTCGGTGTAACTGGTTTCGGTGTTTTCATCCTGTTGCCCAACCAATGCCAGTGAGATCCGTTTTTCTTCCAGATCAATTTTTTCAACGAGAACCTGTAATTGTTGTCCAACTTTGACTACGTCTTGCGGGTGACGAATGCGTTTTCCATCACCAAGTTTGGAAATATGGAGCAAGCCATCAACCCCATCTTCGAGGGTGACAAAGGCACCAAACTGCGCCAGCCGACTGATTTTGCCGGGGTACTTTTTGCCGACCTGATAAATCGAGCCCACCTTGTTCCACGGATTGGCTTGGGTATCACGGAGGCTGAAAGAAAATTTATTGTTGTCCCAGTCAATCCGTTTAACGGCAATTTCAAGTTCCTGACCAAGGCTGAGAACTTCGTTGATATCTTCAACCCGGCTATAGCTGATTTCAGAGAT
>DAOWKG010000201.1 GCA_030639985.1 Desulfuromonadaceae bacterium | reverse complement strand
ATATCGGTGCCGGAGAATTGACCTATGAAATCCGTGCTATTGTCAAGATTGCTGAAGAGCTGAATCGTCTTGGGATCAAGACCAATATGGAAAATATTGGTGATCCGATCGCCAAGGGGGAAGTGATCCCCGATTGGATCAAGGAGATAGTCTCAGGCTTGGCGATGAAAGATTGTTCTTACGGTTATTGTGCTACCAAGGGGTTACTTGAAACCAGACAGTATCTTGCCGATTTGACCAATCAACGGGGCAAGACGCAAATTACCGCCGAGGATATTATCTTTTTTAATGGTCTTGGTGATGCCATTCAGAAGGTTTATGGCTTGCTGAAGCGCGAAGCTCGGGTTATTGGACCCTCACCGACCTATTCGACCCACTCTTCTGCCGAAGGTGCCCATGCCGGGCAAAAACCGGTTACCTATCGACTTGACCCAGATAATCACTGGTATCCCGATATGGATGATTTACGCCAGTCGATCAAATATAACCCGGCAATATCGGCGGTCTTGATTATCAACCCCGATAACCCTACCGGGGCGGTATACCCAGAACGAATTTTGCAAGAAATTATTGCTATCTGTAAAGAATATGATTTGTTCCTTATCTGTGACGAGATTTATCACAACCTTTGTTACAACGGCACTGCTACCAAACCAATATCTGATTTGATTGGTGACCTGCCAGCGATTGCCATGAAGGGAATCAGCAAGGAAGTTCCATGGCCCGGAGCCAGGTGTGGCTGGATTGAGGTTTATAATGCCGATAAAGACGAAATGTTCAGTCGTTATATTGAGAGTATTTTGAATTCAAAGATGGTTGAGGTCTGCTCGACAACGTTGCCGCAAAAAGCTATTCCGCCGCTTTTGAGCCACCCAGAATACCCAAACTATCTGGCACAGCGGCGCAGTCGTTACGAAAAGTACTCAAATATCGCTTACAATTTGTTAAAGGAAGTTCCCGGACTCAAAGTGAATCGAACCAATGGCGCATTTTACATGAGTGTTGTCTTTGAACGGGAACGGCTGAATGATAAGCAAACTTTGCCAATTGATAATCCGCAGGTGCAAGAAATGGTTGCGGGACTGGTTAATCAACCCGATACCTTGCTGGATAAGCGTTTTGTCTACTATTTGCTCGCCTCTACCGGTATCTGCGTGGTGCCGATTTCTTCATTTTGTACCGAAGAGCTGGGCTTTAGAATTACGTTGTTAGAACAGGATGAGAAAGAGTTTACCCAGGTATTTATTAATATCGCCAATGCCGTAACCACCTATCTGCGGTCAGCATAATCTATTAAAAAGATGTGACTGCGTAAACGCACAGTTCATAGTTACGGAGTTGGTAGCAATTAAATACGCTAAGGCACGTGGTTTATCTTTGTTGATCGGCGTAAAGTACCAATCATCAACGAACCCGGTGTGGCAGTCGGCAGGTTGATGCTAAATCAGAATACGTGTTACCTCCTTTTTTGCATGATGGTCTCCAGTGGGAATACCTCCCCCGCTGGAGACCTTTTTTTTAAAAAACTGGTTGTTTTTTTCCTACTTTTCCTTGCTTTATCGGGCAGATTCCTGTTTCAATGTGCAGCCTAAAACCAAATCAAGGAGCTGCACATGTCGTCACCAAAATTATCCGATCCAATTGTTCGCCAATCTATTGATACTATTCGTCTTTTAGCTGCAGATGCGGTTGAGAAGGCTAATTCCGGCCATCCGGGAACACCGATGGAAGCGGCACCAATTGCTTATCTGTTGTATATGCGCCACTTGCGCCATAATCCGACCAATCCAGAGTGGGCTGGTCGGGATCGCTTTATCCTTTCCTGTGGTCATGCGTCAACCTTGATCTATAGTATGCTGCACTTGACCGGTTACGATTTGTCTCTTGATGATATCAAGAATTTTCGTCAGTTTGGCAGTAAGACCGCCGGTCACCCCGAATTTGGTCACGTGGCTGGGGTGGAAACAACAACCGGGCCATTAGGCCAAGGGGTTGCTGTTGCTGTTGGCATGGCAATGGGTGGTCAATATTTGGGGCAACAGGTTGATGCCGAATTGTTCGATTATCGTACCTGGGTAATCTGTTCTGATGGTGATCTGATGGAGGGTGTTTCTGCTGAAGCTGCCTCTTTAGCGGGTCATTTACAGTTGGGGCAACTCAATTATATCTATCTTGATAATAAAATTACTATTGAGGGTGATACCAGCTTGGCATTTACTGAAGATGTCGGTGCTCGTTACCTCGCCT
>DAOWKG010000329.1 GCA_030639985.1 Desulfuromonadaceae bacterium | reverse complement strand
GGCGTATTTCTTTGCTTCGTTTCTTTGGACGCACAAAGAAATGAAGGTGCCGAGCGGGGGCGCAACCCCGCGACCTTGACCTTGTTGATTTGTTTAATACTCTTCAGGACAGATCTTCTCGAGTCAAATTTAAACGCTGCAACTGGCGATAGAGGGTCGCCCGGTGAACCCCTAAATTTCTAGCAGCAGCAGACAGATTACCATTGGCTGACCGGTAGGCATGTCGAATTGCAGCTGGCGTTAATTCAATCCTGTGACCGGCTGGTCGAGCAGTAACCGTTTGGTATCCACGGTCATTATCGGTTGGTGGGTAAGGAATCGCCACGGGTAAATTTTTATAATCATCGGTGGCGGGAATAAAGCTGGTGGCACTGGCAAACTGCTGGCGTTCCCCAATCCATTCGGTAAAAGCTCTGGCACCGATTGCTTCAGTTTCGGCTTCCACCACAACTCGCTCAATAACGTTACGCAATTCACGGATATTTCCTGGCCAGAGATATGCCCGCAACAAACGGATAGATTCGCTGGTCAGCCGTTTTATCCCTTTACCATAGCGGCGATTAAATTGTTGCAGGAAGGTTTCTGCCAGCAGGGGAATATCTTCGGAACGTTCACGCAGGGCGGGAAGATGAATCCGTAAAACCGCCAATCGATGATAGAGGTCGGCCCGAAACTCTTTTTTTGCCACTGCTTGCTCTAATGGCACATTGGTAGCACCGATGAAGCGGACATCAACTGGATGATTTTTTTCACCGCCAACCCGTTGTACCAGACCATCTTCCAGGACTCGCAGTAGTTTGGTTTGGGTATGGGGTGGCATCTCACCAATTTCATCGAGAAATAAGGTGCCCCCATTGGCACGCTCAAAATAACCTCGATGTTCCCGTACCGCACCGGTAAATGCACCCCGCTCATGACCAAATAACTCTGATTCCAGTAACTGTTCACTGATGGCAGCGCAGTTCAAGGCGGCAAATGGTTGTTCGTGGCGTAAGCTCTCCTGATGTAGCGCTTTTGCTGCCAACTCTTTGCCGGTTCCAGTTTCACCGGTAATAATTACTGCTGCATCGGAGACGGCATAAAGACGTATTTTTCGAAATACTTCGTGCATAGCGGGGCTACGGCCGATCATGCCGCGGAAAAGGGTTTCCTGACGGCTGGCAACCGTCTCGTGCCGCAAACAGATGCGTACCAATTGGCCGAGATAGTCGTCGGTTAGTCCGGCAAATTGAATATCGGCAATAAATTCTGGTTGATCTGTCAATAGCCGTAGTTTAACCCCGGTGAGATCGTGCCCCTGTTCTAACACCTCTGTTGCCAGAGCGATTATGGATGGTACTGCTGATGGAAAAATGGCGGCAGGAGAGCGACCTCGAGTAAGATCAGGCTTGAGTTGTAACCAGAGAGCTAAGCGATCCGACAAGCCCTGAAGCTGCCATTCGCCATGCTCCCGATAGACCAAGAGTAAATCTGGCGCAGCGACAGGAAGATATCTGGAACTATTAGAACGTTGAGTCATAAACTGCCGACTTTGAGAAAGTCATTTTTCAGCGCCGTAAGGTCGCTATATATTCATCAAGCTGTTGTTGTCCCACCTCAAACTTGGTCAAGCGCACCCCCATCCCCGCTTTGTTGGCAAGCCGAATCAAGTTTGGCGGTACTTTTTTGGCCCAACGAACTATTCCATATGCAATCACTTGCTGATCATCGGGAAGGTTTATCTCCAACAATAATTTACTTCCGGGGGGCTCGGGTTGACCGGTGATAATATGGATGCCGCGGGTAGAAATATCGCCACTAAAAGCAACTCGCTTGGGATAATCGATCCCAAAACGAATTTTAAGCCGTTTTTTTTTGCGTATCGGTTCACGTTCTACTTTCATACTTTTACCCCTCTAAGCCCTAAAAATTCACTATATTGAGACAATCATAACAAAAAAATGGTGTTAGCGTAAAAAAAAGTATTGGTTTGTTCGGCACTTTTCAGAATTTTGTCAGATATCAGGAGTAAATTGTCTGAGTCATTTCTTTATATTTATTTGTATGGGGACAAAAAAATGAAAAGAAAAGTGCTGGTTATTGATGATGATGTTTTGTGCCTCGACATATTGGTAGAATATCTAACCTATAAAAATTTTGAAGTTACTTCATCGCTTTGTCCAACGTGCGCGATGATCGAGCAGCAGGCAACCTCTTGTCCGATGCAGACCCCATGTTATGAAACCGTGCTTTCTGATTATCACATGCCCGGAATGACCGGATTAGAGCTGTTTCAATATCAAGCTGAGCGTGGTTGTAAAGTTTTGGCGAAATGCAAAGCCCTGATTTCTGGGGCTATCTCGAGTGCTGACCAACAGATAGCAGAAAATTGTGGTTATAAGGTTTTTCAAAAGCCCACTCCGCTTCATCTTATCGATAACTGGTTTAATGCTGCAGACTGCGGAAAGGAGAGCTAAGTGCGCAATTTATGGTTTGTTGCGGCAATAATTGCCACTACGTGTCTATTTGCGCAAACAGTTGCTGCTCAGGAGGCCATTTCAGACAAAAATATTTTGTCCAGTTTTGCTAAAATAATCAGAACAAACCAGTATATTTGTCTTCCGTGTAGTCAAGTTGAACCGCTGGGCCCCAACCATTCCGGCTTGTCCTATGAAGTCACTTGCAACAACAATCTGCTTTACACCGTCACCTTGACCCACCACAGTGATATGATCGTCAAACCGATAATTACTTACCCTCCAAAATCGTAATAAGCAAACTTCAAAACAACAAAAACTGGCCACAGCTGTGACATACTTCGGCGCATAGATATGCTACGATGATCCGATTGAAACCACGATCATCACTGGAGTTATTTATGTCCGCAATCCCTATTGGCAGCAGCGGTGAGTTTGCCGCGCAGGAGATCCCTTTCTTTCTGGACGCCGTCCCGGCAGGTTTTCCCAGCCCGGCATCCGATTACTGCGAACGCAAACTTGATCTGAATGAACTCTGCATCAAAAAACCGGCAGCAACCTACTTTGTC
>DAOWKG010000208.1 GCA_030639985.1 Desulfuromonadaceae bacterium | reverse complement strand
GTGAAAATCTGCTTATGGCCATAGCGGTTGGTTGAATAGAAGTTTGGCAGAAACAGCGATATTTTCCCGCCACTATAGCGATAAGCTAATTGACTCAGTCGGTACGATGACATTTCTCGTGACGGGGTGTCCAGAAACAACCTGCCCCCCGGTTTAAGCAGCTTTATCGCAGCATCCAGTGTCTCTCGTGGAAAATTGACATGTTCAATGATATCCCAAAGGGTAATCAGATCGAAAAAATCTTTGAACCCATCTTGCCAATAATGGTGGTCAACCAACTCAGGACGTAACGCGACCGCAAATTTTTCTTGTGCATATTCACGGCGGAGGCTGCTTGGCTCAATTCCGTAGCTTTGTGCTCCATGTTGAGTCAGTTGTAGTTGGAATTGTCCCAGCCCAGCACCGATATCAAGCGCTTGGCAATTAGATACATCAAGATGATTCAGGACGAAATTGAGGCGGTGCTGATGCAGGGGGAGGTTTTCGTCACGCCGGGCATCAATGTATGCTCGTGAGTTCTGATTTAGTTTGGTGCCATCTTCATCGCTATCGGGAGGGGCATCGAGACAATCAAGGAAATGAAAATTACAATCTTTACACGCGTAAATAGTGGCATCAACAAGCTTATAGGCAGCTTCTGCTGCCATTTTGCCACAGAGCTTGCAGCGCTCGAAATTATAGGTAGATTTTGACATAGGTGTTATTATCACTGGCGCTGCAAAAAAATCCTTTTTGCGAGCGCTTCATTATTGACAGTCAAGTAAAAGGTTCAGCGATAATTGTAGCAGGGTATGGTGTTGTTATGGAAGCCGCTACTGAAAGGAACATCAATTGATTCTAGGGGTTACGGGAAATATCGCTTCGGGTAAAAGTACGGTGGCAAAAGAGTTGGCTCGGCGTGGTGCAGTGGTTGTCGATGCTGATCAGTTGGCTCGGGAAGTAGTAGAGGCCGGGTCTGCAGCGTTGGAGAAGCTGGTAGCGGTGTTCGGTGCTGAAGTTCTGCAGAGTGATGGGCAGTTGGATCGGGAACGTTTGGGGCAGATGGTTTTTGCCGATGTCAAAGTCAGAACCATGTTGAACAACATTGTTCATCCCGAAATAGCTAGAAAGTCGGTGCAGCGACTGCAGGAACTAAAGCAACAGGGTGACAGCCCGTTGATTGTCTATGAAGCCCCATTGTTATTTGAAGCGGGGGCAGAAAGCCGGGTTGATAAGGTATTGGTAGTTAAAATTGCTCCGGCTGAACAACTCAAGCGCTTGCAGCAGCGGGATGGTTTAGATACTGGTGCGGCACAACAGCGGATGGCGGCACAAATGACACAACAACAGAAGATTGACCGAGCCGATTTTGTAATTGACAATAGCGGCTCGCTCACCGATCTGAAAAATCAGGTTGATTCTTTGTGGTCGCAGTTGGTCTCTGCACCCCAGCTTTAATATAGTATCAACCGGTGGTGGTAAGGAAGTTGAGGCAACGTTTCATGACGTCTCGCTGGCAGGGATTTTGATCTGAGACTAAAACGTGCGGAACATTGTCACCGTAACAGTAAAATTGTTTATTTTTGGCTCCGAGCCGACCATGAAGGTTTTCCGCAGTTCCCGTTGTAATGGTTGCATCGCCCGTGGACGTAAGGGTCAGGGTTGGTGTTTTAATCAGAGCTAGTTGGTGCCGTAATTGCTGACATAGTTTATTGATTTGGGCTATCCCTTTGAGAGGGAGCTGTTGATAGTAAAAAGGCCGTTCTGTCGGGATGATAGCTCTGTTCGTGTAGGGGATGAAGTAGCTGAGAAAACTTACAAACGGGGCGCCCCGGTGTTTTAATTTTAAAAATGGTGCCAGCAAAATCAGTTTATCTGGCTGTTGTTGCAGCGCTAGTTTTAAGGTTAACAGCGCACCGGTACTTAATCCGACAATGGTGACGCTATGGCCAGTATCGATAAGTGATTGATAATTACGATTTACCGTTGCCAACCATTCGCCAGCGGTACGAGTTGCCAGATCGGCTGGGGTGGTGCCGTGACCGGGCAGACGTGCTCCATAGACGGTGAAATTATGTTGCAGCAGCATGTCTCCCAGTGGTCGCATCTCCCGGGGGCTGGCACCAAAGCCGTGGATCAGTAAGACTGCTCGTCCGTTTGGATTTGCTGGAGCGAGAAGAAAAGGGAGGTTTTCGGGGTGTGAAACCCCTTGCCTGTGAGCTGTTTCGATTTCTTGCTCAACCCATTGCACCGGTTATGAATCTCCTGCTGGGGTTACTTAAACTGAAAAAGGCTCCTCATTGAGGAGCCTTTTTGGGATATATTTCAAAACAATTATTTTGGATAGCCCAGGCGGGTTGAAAGCTCGGATGAAGCCTTCAAGACCAGAGGGACTAATTCACTCTCTGTGCGGGCATTGCTGATCCGCATGGTTGGCCCGGAGATGCTGATAGCACCAACGATCCTTCTGGTGTAGTCACGAATTGGTGCGGCAATACAACGAACCCCAAGGTCGAGTTCCTCATCATCAAAGGCATAGCCCTGCTCCCGGATTTTTTCCAGTTCCGAGTTTATGGCTTCGATATCGGTGATGGTGGTAGGGGTATGTGGAACTCGTTTCACCTCTGCAAGGAGACCTTCAAGTTCTTCTTCGGTCATGTGTGCCATGTGGATTTTGCCGGCGGCGGTACAGTATGCCGGTAGTCTGGAACCAACTCTGGAGACAACCCTGACGGTAAGGTTGGTTTCGACCACATCGAGGTAAACAATGTGATTTTCTTTGTAGATAGCAACGTAGGCGGTCTCGTTACTTTCGGCGACAATATCTTCAAGGATTGGTTTGGCTTGGCGGAGCAATCCCATTTGTTTGATAAAGGTTTGACCCAGTTCCAACGCTTTGAGACCCAGCCGGTAGTTTTCGGTTGCTTTATTCTGCTCGATATAGCCACGAGATTCTAGCGTTGCGAGTAATCTGAAAACATTGTTTTTATGCAGCTTCAAACGTTTACTTAGTTCGGTAACACCAAGTTCGTCGACATCGTCATGAAATTGCTCAAGTAAGTCAAGGGCATGGGAAACAGCCTGAATAATATATTCGGATTTATCTTTTTTAACCATTATCTTTTGTACCCTTCTTGTTTTTTTATCATCTATAGGGCATTTATACTAGCCGCATGCTTGCGTTTCTGTCAAGTAGTAACGAGGTTCAGAACGTTGGTTTTATTCCCCCTCTTTTGAAATTATAGAACGGTGTTATGCCGTTGTCAAATGGAACCACTTATTTATTTTTTATTAACTCTCTTAAAACGCTGGTGGCGTAACTTCCTTTGGGGAGGATAAAGCTGAAGGTTAAGAAATCGTCCCCATGAGCTGAAATGCTTGCTTCTTTCAGGGGGAATCTTAGTGGTCGTCGTTCGCCCGGCATAGTTAACTTGGGACCAGGGTTCCAACTTTCGAGACTTAAACCGGATGTTGTCAGTAAGTTCAGTTCTGCTTGCCCGGGTTGACCTTCTGCCAGCATCGCCTTGGTGCCAAACAGTGGTGCGGACGGGCTGATTTCCAAATCATCGACCCGGGATTGTTCAATGGCCGGATCTTCGATGCGAAAACATGCGCCATTAATATGTTTAACGGCAATGTCGCCAGTTACAAGGTGGTCGAGATTTGCCAAACGCGCCTTTACCAGTTGATCAAAAAATTGTGATTGAGTCGCCGACAGGAAGAGCCGCAACAGGTTTCGAGGTAATGCCAATACTGCCGTTCGGGGCGATTTTCCCTCCTGCAGCATGAGCAATATGCGTCGTTCATCCCGCATTCGTTTGGGTAGGGTGGTGATTGCCAGTTCAAGTTCACCTTGGCGATAATGGGTTGCGGCATTTTTCCAGTCAACATTAAGAATTAATTCTGGATCACCGATATATTCGCGGCAAAAGTCGGCGAATTTTTGTTGTAGTAGCAATCGTCCCAGTTGTGCCGAATTGCCCAGAATTCCATAGCGCTGTTCGCCAAACAGGTTGGGTACCCCGCGTTTTTCTAGTTGTTCTAGGATGGTTTTAGCTCTGGGAAGGGCATCGGGGACAGTATCGCGAACGGTAATGGTAAATCGATTGCCTGCTAGATGGCCAAGCCTAAGCTTGTTTCCGTGGCGATTTATACTTAGTATTTTAGCGCTATTAAGGTTCAGCTTTTCTGCTTGTTCAAGTTTGCTGAATGGGACAGATACCATTTGTCTGGTTAGTGCCCGGGCATCTTTTAGCCCGGCATAACCGATATCACGCTCTTTCAATTTTAATTTGCGGGTAAGTTGCGTCAGTAGATCTCGGGTAGTAATGCCAGATTTTTCAATCCAGAGATAAAGATGTTCACCGTTACCAGAGCAGGGGTAAAGGGGGATTTCTTCCACGCGAAAGTCTTCTGGACATTGTTTATAACTACCGCCGATGCCGGGCAGGTTTTCTGTAAGCCAGTTCAACTTTTATCCTTTGCCCAGCGCAGTCTGAAGCCTTTGGTCAGATTGGGAGTTTGAACCTGAATGCCGGTTTTTTTACGATAGCGGCATAAATAGATTGGCTGATCACGATCCAAAAACCGCTGCATATATTTTGAAATCGGGTAGTCATCAAGATCGTGGGTGTAGGGTGAATCGGCAAGATTTATAAAACGTTCATCGCGAGATAACAGTTCTGCGGCCGTTTCACCGTAATCGACAAAGTCGGTACAGAAGTTAAGTTTCCCATTGTCGTGTAGACAATAGAGTGCCAGGTCGAGAAAGTCATGATTAAGCAACCGGCGTTTGCGTTGCCGC
>DAOWKG010000294.1 GCA_030639985.1 Desulfuromonadaceae bacterium | reverse complement strand
GCTGATTCATACCCTTACCGCTGCCGGTGCCGATTTAATTGAACTGGGGGTACCGTTTTCTGATCCAATGGCAGATGGTCCAACGATTCAAGCGGCATCAGAACGGGCACTTGCTGCTGGGGCTACCCTTGCTGGGGTGCTGCAACTGGTCACCGAGGTACGTAAAACCAATCAGATCCCGTTGGTGTTGATGGGGTATTATAACCCGGTTTTTTGTTACGGTGCCGAACGGTTTGCTCGGGATGCTGCCGCTGCCGGAGTTGATGCTCTGTTGCTGGTCGATTTGCCGCCCGAAGAGGCAGGGGAAATTGACGGGTTTTTGCAGCAGGTTGGAATCGATTTGATTACCCTGCTGGCACCGACCACCCCGCTGCCCCGGATGAAGCGTTTGGCTGCCGCTGCCAGTGGTTATATTTATTATGTTTCGATGACCGGTGTTACGGGTGCCCAAAAGATTTCTCCGGCCGCTATCAAGGCGGCAGTTACCGAATTAAGGGGACTGTCCAGCGTTCCGGTTGGAGTCGGATTTGGCATTGCCACGGCAGAAGATGCCCGTGCTGTCGGGGAATTTGCTGATGGCGTTGTCGTTGGCAGTGCTCTGGTTAAAATTGTCGAAAAGTATGGGCAAAGTGAAAAGTTACAGTCTGAAGTTGCAAAGTTTATTGTTGAATTAAAAACCTCTATCAGCGACTAACTTGATGGTCGATAGTATTTTGGTCTGATTCAGGTTAGATATCTACCCACTGCATTGCTGATTGAATTTGAAAATTGGTAATGGGTGTAAACCAAAAGGATGTTTCATGGCTTGGTTTCGAAAGAAAAAAGCGTTAACCGCTGCGATTGAAAATAAAACTGTTAAAGTCCCCGAAGGGGTCTGGACAAAGTGTAAAAACTGTCAGGAAATCATTTATGCCAAAGAGGTTAAGCGGAATCTCGATGTCTGCCCCAAGTGCGATTACCATTTTCGCATTGGTGCCCGTGAGCGGATTGCTTTGGTTATTGACGATGGCACCTTTGTTGAAATGGATGCAAAGATGTGTTCGATCGATTTTCTCGATTTCAAGGATACTAAAAAATATAAGGATCGGATCAAGGCATCGGTTAAAAAAGTTGGTGATGGTGATGCGGTTATCTGTGGTGAGGGTGATTTAGCTGGCTTGCCGGTCGTAGTTGCGGTGTTCGATTTTGCCTTTATGGGTGGCAGCATGGGGTCGGTTGTCGGTGAAAAAATTACCCGGGCAATTGAAAAGGGATTAGAAACCAATGCTCCAGTATTGATTTTTTCTTCCTCTGGCGGGGCGCGGATGCAAGAAAGTATCATGTCGCTGATGCAGATGGCAAAAACCAGTGCTGCGTTGGCAAAGCTGAAAGCGGCCGGGATTCCATTTATTTCGGTACTTACCGATCCGACCACTGGCGGTGTAACTGCCAGTTTCGCTATGCTGGGTGATTTGAATATTGCCGAACCACGGGCATTGATCGGCTTTGCCGGGCCACGGGTTATCGAACAGACGATTCGCCAGACGCTGCCAGAAGGGTTCCAGCGTTCCGAGTATCTGCTGGAGCACGGGATGGTCGACATGATTATCCCGCGCAAAGAGATGAAACAAAAACTATCTGAATTGCTGCGAATTTTTACCAAGAAATAGGGTGGTGGTATAGTCTCACCCTTGCGTTAAATATAATTTATGCAGAATAGCTACAAAGTATAAACCGTGGGCAACAATAATTATCAAGATAGCCTCGACTATCTCTATGCCCTCCAGCTTTTTGGTATCAAGTTGGGGCTGCAAAATATTCGGCAATTGCTCGAACGGGTCGGAAATCCGCAGGAAAGTTTGCGAATTATCCATATCGCTGGAACCAACGGCAAGGGGTCAACTGCGGCAGCATTGGCCAATATTTTTCAGGCTGCTGGAATTTCGGCGGGGCTTTATACTTCGCCCCATCTACATAATTTTACCGAACGAATCAGAATCGATACCAACCAGATTTCCGAATCTGAGGTGGTTGAACTAATCGACGAATTGCGTCCGCATGCTGAAGCATTGCGGACGACTTTTTTTGAGTTTACCACCGCCATGGCACTGTTAAGTTTTAAGCGCCATAAGGTTGCGTGGGCGATCTTGGAAACCGGGCTTGGTGGCAGACTTGATGCTACCAATGTCGTTACTCCCGAAATGTGCCTGATTACCCCGATTGCTCTTGACCATACCGCCTACTTGGGGACGGAGTTGGAACAGATTGCCGCTGAAAAGGCGGGGATTTTTAAATCTGGGGTTCCGGTTATCAGCGCTCCACAGCGGGAAGAAGTTAATACGGTGCTGCAGCAGCGGGCGGCAGAGTTAGCGCTACCGTTAAAGCAACTGGGAAAAGACTATTGCTGGCAGCGTGAGGGCGATACTTTTAGTGTCTCTGGAACTGACTTTCTGGTCGACAATATAAAAACGACTCTGAGTGGTGAACATCAGCTGCAAAACCTGGCACTGGCGGCAGCAACGGCGGATTGTTTGACTCAAGCTGGTATCGATTTCAGCACCGCCGATATCAGGACTGGTTTGGAGCGGGTACGCTGGCCGGGAAGATTGGAATGGTTGCCGTCGCAAGTACTTCTTGACGGTGCTCATAACCCTGCTGGAGCAAAGATTTTAGCCCAGCATTTACGGCAGCAGGATCTAGCCGGATTACATCTGGTTATTGGTTGTAAGGCCGACAAGCAGGCGGCAGAATTGCTCGCCTGTTTGCTGCCATTTGCCGGGCATGTCTATGTGACTCAGCCACCGTTTCATCCGGCAGTACCGATTGAGGAGTTGTTGCAGCAAGTAGCTGCGGCTGGCATTTCTGGTCACGGTTATGTTGAACCCATCGCAGCAATACAGGCCGCATTAAAAAATCGGGCAGCGGGGGATACTATTCTGGTTGCCGGTTCATTGTTTCTGGTTGCGGTGATTCGTGAATTTTTGTTGCCAGATGTCGACGCCCTGGCGATAACCGATTGCTGATAATTTGCTGAATACTACTTTAATTTAAGCCCTTCGATGGCAAATCAGGATTTTCATGTTGATACGGATTATTGTTGGTATTCTTCTTTTCGTTACCCCCGGTCTGGTGCTGGCTGCAGATTTTGATCAGGTTGGTAAGACCGAAGTACCGGTGCTGCTTGAAGCTGATCAGCTGAGCCTTGATAAGGCTGCCGGGGTCTATCGGGCTCAGGGTAATGTTAAACTGGTTCAGGGCGATCTCGAAGTTCATAGCCAGACACTTGAGTGGAATATGGCCAGCGGTGAGGTGGTTATGACGGGTGAGGTGGAACTGCTTTCACCAGATGAAGAACTATCCGGCACTGCTGCTAATTACAATTTAAAACATGGAACTGGGAAGATAACGGCGGGTCATTTCTTCCTGCGGGAGCAAAATTTTCATCTTCGGGGCGAGTCGATCGAGCGGCTTGGTAAACTGGATTATCGCATTAAAAATGGGATTTTTACTACCTGTGATGGTGAGGTCCCCGCCTGGAAATTTGGTGCCAGTCAGGTTGATGTTACTCTCGGTGGTTACGCCCGGGCTCGCCATACAGTTTTTTATCTAAACGACATTCCTGCCCTTTATTTCCCCTATATGATTTATCCGGCTAAAACTGAGCGTGAATCGGGCTTGATGATACCAACCATCGGTTATTCGAGTAGTCGTGGGTTTCAATACGGCGCCGCCTATTATCAAGTGCTGGGGGTGAATCAGGATGCTACCCTCTACCTCGATTATCTTTCCGATATGGGGCTGGGAAAAGGGCTGGAATACCGCTATGTTTTCGGTCAAACCAATGGTGGTGAAGCACGGGTTTATCATATTGATGTTGATAAGGTAGATGGTGTCAGTGTTGATGAGGAGCGTTATGCCTTGGAGTGGCAGCACGATGGTTGGTTGCCTGGTGATGTGCGTATGGTCGCTGACGTCGAATATGTTAATGATCATGACTACTTTGAAGATTTTGGTACGGTTGCCGAGGAGTACAATAAAGATAAGGTGCAATCGGTATTTTCGCTGCGTAAAAATTGGGGGAAATACAATTTAATTGGCCAGATGAAGTATACCAAGGATCTTGAAATTGCTGATCCAACTACTCTGCAACTGTATCCACGCATTACTTTTGATGCCACCCGCCAGCGCTTGGGGGAATCGATATTTTATTATGCCTTGGAGAGCGAATATACTAATTTCTGGCGGCGTGAGGGGTTGCGTGGTAATCGCTTGATGGCTCGGCCAATCGTGTCGACAACGGTTAAGTTGTGGGATGTCATTGCTATAACGCCGCAACTTTCATATCGTGAGCGCTTTTATTGGGGTCTAAATGATGACTCCAGTTCTGAGTATGATGGACTTCCAGAGTTTGTTACCCGGGCGAATACTCGGTTGCAGAAGATTTATACGCAGCCGTTGGGTTTTTCTGGCAAGTTGCGCCATATTATTGAACCGGAGCTGGTTTATCGCTATATTCCGGATGTTGACCAAACCCATCTCCCCGATTTTGATATCTACGACCGGATTGAGGAGCTTAATCAAATTGAGTATGCTCTGGTGCAGCGCTTTACCTTGCGTTCTGACCACCCAGATAGCGGCTCGACCTATCGTGACTTGCTCTATCTGCGGATATCGCAACCATATGATTTGACCGACAGCGCTCCGGAACAGCGATTTCTTGATCTGCGGCTTGAAATGAAAGTTTTGCCAACAACCTGGTTCGCGTTGCATACCGATACGACATTGGATGTCGATTCAGGTGAGTGGGTCAAAGTGGCGGCGAGTGTAAAAATTGGGGATAAAAATGACAATTCGGTGACGGTGCAGTACCATTATGATGCGGTTGAGGATATCAATTATGGCGCCGTTGATTTGAGTGTCGCTTTTCTTAAGCCATTTTATTTGAATTATCAACAGCGTTATGAATTTGCCACCAACGAACAATTGGAACAGGTGGTTGGCATCGAATATCGGCGCCAGTGTTGGAGTGCGCTGTTATCTTTGCGTGAGCACGATGATGAGCAGGCGGTCATGTTGACCTTTACCATGCGAGGAATTGGTTCTGTCGGTGGTGTTGGTAGTAGCTTTGGTGGTATTTAGCCTGCGGAGGGTAGTTTGACATCTCCCCATGAACCGGGAGCTCCCGGCAGAAAAAATTTATTGACCATCTTGTTGCTTTTCGCAATTCTGCTGATGTTTGTTTATGCGGTGTTTGGTAGCAGGGGAGTGTTGCGAATTGTCCAGGCTGAGCAGCAGAAACATGATTTAGAGCAGCAGTTGGTCAAATTGCAGCAACAGCAACAACAACTTGAAAATACCATTGAAAGATTACGGCACGATAAAACTTATTGGGAACAGCTGGCACGAACCAGACTGGGAATGGTGCGTGAGGGCGAGCTGATCTACCATCTTCCAGATACTGATAGCACAGAGAAAAGGTAGTAAAAACGATGAAAGAACAATTACGACAGGTGATTCTGGCTGCTTTGCAACAATGCTATGCGGAAGGAACTTTGAGCTCCGGCGAATTACCTGCTGAAATTCAATTGGAGACGCCAAAAAATCCAGATCATGGCGATTTTGCCACTAACTTGGCAATGACTTTGGCAAAGCCAGAACGACAGGCGCCAAGAAAAATAGCCGACGCTCTGGTTGCAGTGCTGGCAGATAATCCATTGTGTGAGAAGGTTGAGATTGCCGGCCCTGGTTTTATCAATTTTCGTTTGGCAGCAAAGTGTTGGTACGATGTTCTCGATCAAGTGATGGTGCAGGGAGCCACCTACGGTCGTAGTCAAGTTGGTGCTGGAACCAAGATTCAGGTTGAGTTTGTCAGCGCCAATCCCACCGGTCCGTTGCATATTGGTCATGGTCGTGGGGCGGTAGTGGGTGACGCTGTTGCGGCAGTATTGCAAGCTGCCGGATTTACGGTCCAGCGTGAATATTATATCAATGATGCAGGCAATCAGGTGCAAATTCTGGGACGTTCCATCTGGTTGCGACTGCGGGAGTTACAGGGGGAGTCGATTGTTTTTCCCGAAGACGGTTATCAGGCGAGTTATATTGTCGATCTGGCAGCTAAATACCGGGCGGAGCAGGGGGAATTGACAGCTGTCGCTGAGGCTGAAGCAATCGAAACTTGTGCCCGTTTTGGTATCGCCGAAATTCTTAAGTGGATTAAAGCCGATTTGCAGACCTTTGGGATCGAGTTTGACAACTGGTTCAGTGAACAGCAACTTTATGATCGTGGTATGGTCGCGCAGGAACTTACCAAATTAAAGGATAAGGGGCTTTCGTTTGAAGAAGGCGATGCCCTCTGGTTGCGTACTACTGAGTTTGGTGATGATAAAGATCGGGTCTTGATTAAATCTGATGGTAGCCACACCTATTTTGCTTCCGATGTTGCTTACCATATGGAAAAATTCGATCGTGGCTTCGACCGGGTTATTGATGTCTGGGGGGCTGATCATCATGGTTATATCCCCCGGATGAAAGCAATGCTGGCAGGCTTGGGGCATTCTCCCGAAGACCTCGAAGTGTTGTTGATTCAAATGGTCAATCTGTTGCGCGATGGCAAACCTTTTATTATGGGGAAGCGTTCGGGTAATTTTATCACCCTTAAAGAGGTTATCGATGAAGTTGGGCGGGATGCTTGCCGGTTCTACTTTTTGATGCGTCGTTGTGATAGTCAGCTCGATTTTGATTTGGAACTGGCAAAGCAGCAGAGTAGTGATAACCCGGTATATTATGTCCAGTATGCGTACGCCCGGATTTGCAGTATTAATCGATCTGCAGTTGAGGCAGGTATAGCATTACCGCAACCGGGCGAAATTGATTACCGCCGGTTGGAGTTAGCCGAGGAACTGGCTTTGATTCGACAGCTGGCACGTTTTCCCGAAACGGTGGTGGGGGCGGCATTGAACTATGAGCCGCATCGAGTAGTTTTTTATTTACAGGATCTTGCCGCTCAGTTTCATAGTTACTATAATCGTAACCGGGTATTGGTTGATGATCCGGCAACCAGTCGGGCGCGGCTCTATTTGATCAACTCGGTACGCATGGTGCTGGCAAATGCTTTAAATCTGCTGGGGTTATCGACTCCG
>DAOWKG010000076.1 GCA_030639985.1 Desulfuromonadaceae bacterium | reverse complement strand
GTCGAAATTGATCTTTTGGCATTGCAGCATAATTTGCAGCAAGCGTTGTCTTGCTGCCCCGATAATCAACGCCTTTTGGCGGTGGTCAAGGCCGACGCTTATGGTCATGGTGCCGTAGCGGTAACTAAAGCCCTGCAGTCGTTCGGTGTGGGTGATTTTGCGGTAGCGACTCTGGAAGAAGCATTGGAGTTACGGCGAGCCGGGATCGAGGATGAATTGGTAGTTTTCGGTAGCTGTTTCCCGGGACAGGAGGGGGCATTTTTAGAATACAACTTGCTTCCGACTCTGCTTGATGCCGAGACTGCCATCCGTTTGAATAATGAAGCGCTAAAGCAGCAACGAAAGTTACGGGTTCATTTGAAGGCCGATAGCGGTATGGGGCGGGTCGGGTTTTTGCCTGATCAATTACGGGATTTTTTGCCGAAATTGCGACAGTTGGATGGGTTGATCGTTGCGGGATTTATGTCCCATTTTGCTTGTGCCGATGAATTAAGTTCGACGGTGACCGCATCGCAACTGCTACAGTTTCGGTCGATGTTGCAGATGGTACATGGAGCGGGAATCGTTCCCCTTGATGTTCACATTAATAATAGTGCGGGATTAAGTCGGCAAGAATGTCCCGAATGTACCATGTCTCGTCCCGGAATTATGCTTTACGGTGGTCTTCCCGGCACCGATTTTGCCAGCCAGTTGGATTTATTGCCGGTTATGCATCTGCGTAGCTGTATTGCTCAGTTACGGCCGGTGCCATCCGGCAGTGGCATCTCCTACGGTCATAGTTATCATGCTGCGACCAACATGCAAGTTGCGGTTTTGCCAATTGGTTATGCCGATGGTTACAATCGCCTGTTCAGCAATTGTGGCCGGGGTATTGTGCATGGTCAAGTGGTGCCGGTTATTGGTCGGGTCTGTATGGATTGGATTATGTTGGATGTCAGCTCGGTAGCTGAGGTGAAGGTGGGGGATTGCATCACTTTGCTGGGGGCGGCTGATGGCTTAACCATAACTGGCGATCAGTGGGCAAGTCAGTTGGATACTATCGCCTATGAGGTTTTTTGCCGGATTGGGAGTCGGGTGCAACGACGCTATGTGTCTGAATCATAGCGTGAAAGCGGTTGTCACCAAGACGGTAACTGTGCTAGATAACCGCGCAAGAGAACGAAATCAATCGTATCAATTCTAGGAGCCTGTCGGACTTTACAAGAATCTACTACGAAAAAGCCTGTCTGGTGCAGATTCCCGATCATTTTCGATAAATAGCTACGGCTATTCACTCTCAAACGATCGAAAATCTGCCCTCAAACAGTTCATTTTCTCGCTACGATTCGTAAAGTCCGACAGCCTCCCAGATATAAAATTAACCCGGAGAGAAAGGAACCATTTTATGGCCGCCATCAAACGTGCACTTATTTCAGTGTCTGATAAAACCGGAGTCCTCGAGTTGGCTCGTGAATTAAATCAATTCGGGGTTGAGTTGTTGTCAACCGGAGGAACCGCAAAAATGATCCGTGAAGCTGGCATTTCGGTGCAGGATGTTTCCGATTATACCGGTTTCCCGGAGATGATGGATGGGCGGGTGAAAACTCTTCATCCCAAGGTTCATGGTGCTCTTTTAGGTTTGCGCGACAATCAGGAACATGTCGATGCGATGACCAAGCATGGGATTGAGGCGATCGATATGGTGGTCGTCAATCTTTATCCCTTTGAAGCGACGGTTGCTAACGAAAATTGCAGTCTGGAAGATGCGATTGAGAACATCGATATCGGTGGCCCGACGATGTTGCGCAGTGCGGCAAAAAACAATAAGTTTGTCACTGTAGTTATCGACCCGGCCGATTATGAAACGGTAATTACCGAAATGAAGGCAACCGGTGGTGAGGTTTCAACTGCAACCAATTTTCAGCTGGCAGTGAAGGTCTATCAACATACTGCTGCTTATGATGGTGCCATCTCTAACTGGCTCGGAAAACGTACCAGTGATGATGCTGCCGAATTTGCCCCGACCTTGACCCTCCAGTTTCAGAAAGCGCAAGGGATGCGTTACGGTGAGAATCCGCATCAAAACGCCGCTTTTTATGTCGAAAAAAATATTGCTGAGGCTTCCATTGCCACCGCTAAACAGTTGCAGGGCAAAGCGCTTTCCTACAATAATATTGGTGACACCGATGCTGCCCTCGAATGTATCAAGCAGTTTGGTGATGCCCCGGCGTGTGTCATTGTCAAGCACGCAAATCCGTGTGGCGTAGCCACTGGTGCCAATCTGCTGGAAGCGTACCAGCGGGCTTTTTCCACCGATCCAGAATCATCTTTCGGTGGCATTATCGCTTTTAATCGTGAACTTGATGCTGAAACGGCACAGGCGATTGTTGATAAGCAATTTGTCGAGGTGATCATCGCCCCCAAGGTCGCCGCCGGCGTTCCCGAAATTATTGCCAAAAAGAAAAATGTCCGCTTGCTCGAATGTGGTGAGTGGCCAGCCGAAACTGCCCAACGTCTCGATTATAAGCGGGTAAATGGTGGTTTATTGGTACAGGAAGCTGACTTGTTATTGAGTGACGATTTAAAGGTTGTCACCAAGCGGGCACCTACCGCTAAAGAACGTCAAGATCTCGATTTTGCCTGGCGGGTGGCCAAGTTTGTCAAATCGAATGCGATTGTATATTGCCGTGACGGTATGACCATTGGTGTCGGTGCCGGACAAATGAGCCGGATTAATTCGGCGCGGATCGCAGCGATCAAGGCAGAACATGCCGGCTTGGATATCACTGGTGCGGCAATGGCATCGGATGCCTTTTTCCCTTTCCGTGATGGTATTGACAACGCTGCTGCCGTTGGTATTACGGCAGTTATTCAGCCTGGAGGTTCAATCCGGGATGAAGAAGTTATCGCTGCCGCAGATGAGGCTGGCATCGCCATGATATTTACTGGAATGCGCCATTTCCGCCATTGATGGCGTTATTGTTGCTGTAGGGGCACATTCCATATGTGCCCTCAACCTGTCATGACATAAAAAGAAGGGCGCATATGGAATACGCCCCTACAAAATGGATTTATAATGAAAATTCTGGTTGTTGGTGGCGGTGGTCGTGAGCATACGTTGGTATGGAAAATTGCTCAATCGCCATTGGTAGAAAAAATTTATTGTGCTCCTGGGAATCCCGGTATTGCTGAGTTGGCAGAATGTGTCCATATCGGTGCGGAAGAAATTGATGCATTGCTCGATTTTGCCCAGGCGGAACAGATTGATTTGACCGTCGTTGGTCCCGAAGTGCCGTTGACAATGGGTATCGTTAACCTTTTTCAAGCTGCCGGGCTCGAAATTTTTGGCCCCGATAAGGCAGCAGCACAACTTGAGGGAAGCAAGAAGTTTTCTAAAGAGTTGATGGAACGCTACAATATTCCGACTGCTGCATATGGAAGCTTTACCGATCATGCTCAGGCGGTTGCCTACATTCGCGAGCAGGGTGCGCCGATTGTGGTTAAGGCCGATGGTTTGGCTGCGGGGAAGGGCGTTATTGTCGCCATGACCGAAGCACAGGCGATTGCGGCAGTTGACGAGATCATGCTTGATAACGTTTTTGGAGCTGCCGGTGCCAGTGTCGTTATCGAAGAGTTCATGGCTGGTGAAGAGGCCTCATTTTTTGCCTTTACCGATGGTAAAAATATTTTGCCACTGGCTTCATCGCAGGATCATAAGCGGGTCAACGATAATGATGAAGGGCCGAATACTGGTGGTATGGGGGCATATTCTCCCGCTCCGGTGGTAACCAAAGTCCTTCATCAGATTATTGTCGATACCATTGTTAAACCGACGATAGCCGGAATGGCGGCTGACGGTTGCCCTTATAGTGGCATCCTTTATGTCGGTCTGATGATCAAAGATGGCAAGCCCCGTGTGGTTGAATACAATGCCCGCTTTGGTGATCCTGAAGCGCAACCGTTACTGATGCGAATGAAGTCCGATATCGTCCCGGTGTTACAAGCCTGTGCGCGCGGCGATTTGCAGCAGGATAGTATCGATTGGTATGACAAGGCAGCAGTTTGCGTTGTCCTCGCCAGCGGTGGTTATCCGTCAACATATGAAAAAAATCTACCCATAACTGGTCTTGATGAGGCTGCCGAAATAGAAGATTTGATGGTTTTTCATGCTGGTACCGCCTTAAACGATGGTCAAATTGTCAATCAGGGTGGTCGGGTGCTGGGAGTGACCGGGCTGGGTGGTAATGTTCGGGAAGCAATCGCCAAAGCTTATGCCGGAGTTGCGGTTATTAATTGGGATAAAGTTCATTATCGGCACGATATCGGTGCCAGAGCTCTAAATAGAGAAGGGTAAATAAAGTGAGTGATAAGAAACCAGTTATCGGAATTTTGATGGGCAGCGATAGCGATTATGAGATTATGGCTGAAGCCGCCAAAATTTTGAAGCAGTTCGATATTCCGTTTGAGATGATTGTCTCCAGTGCCCACCGAACTCCGGAGCGCACCATGGACTATGTTCGCAGTGCTCGAGATAACGGTATTAAGGTTCTTATCGCTGGAGCCGGTGCTGCGGCTCATTTAGCTGGGGTGGTAGCGGCAGAAACGGTACTGCCAGTTATCGCGGTGCCGATTGACGCTACTTCGATGCGTGGTCTTGATGCCTTGCTGGCAATGGTGCAGATGCCTGCCGGCATTCCGGTTGCAACAATGGCGATCGGCGCAGCTGGATCACGTAACGCCGGTATTTTTGCCGCACGGATACTGGCTACTGTCGATTCAGAGCTGGAAAACAAACTACTGCAATTTAAGCGGGATATGGCTGCAGGAGTGGTGAAAAAGTCAGCTCTGGTGCAGGATCGCTTAGCTGCTGATGGCTTGATTTAAGACCGTCAAAACTGTATACGATATACAATTAAATAGGTTGACAGTCGTAGCGTTTTTGATTTAGTTTTACCCCGGTTACCATCCAATTAATTCTACAGAGGAGGAATTACAGATGAAAAAGTTAATGGTATTACTGATGGTTGCAGCATTTGTCGCAACTGCATTTGTTGCTATGGCACAAGACAACGGTCCTGCTGTAATCAAAATGACCAAGAAAGGTACAGTCACTTTTGATCATGCTAAGCACCAAGGCGAGCTGAAAATTGCTTGTGCTGACTGTCACCACACCGATGGCTATGCAAAATGTAGCAGCTGCCACGTTAAAAAAGCTGATGGCAAAAAGCTTGGTTACAAAAAGGCGATGCACAACAACTGTATCGGCTGTCACAAAGAGATGAAAAAAGGTCCTGTCAAGGGCTGTAAATCCTGTCACGTTAAGTAATGTAACTAAAATTACTACATAAAGTTGTATTTTAAATGTCGGTCTGATGTAATTCAGGCCGACATTTTTTTTGGGTTTGGTGTATGGCTGATATCCTGGAAAATTTGTCGATCGGAAATATTCAACTGCTGCAAGCGAAAAATGGTTATCGTTATTCCATTGATCCGATTTTGTTAGCACGATTCGTTCAGGTTAAAGCTGGAGATCGCATCGCTGATTTGGGGGCTGGTTGCGGTATTTTGCCGGTGTTGTTGGCACAATTGACTGGTGCCGCTGAGTTGGTCGGCATTGAGCTGCAAACTGAACTGGCAGAACGTGCAGTCAAGAATGTGGTTCTCAACTCATTGCAGGAGCGGGTGAGTATCGTTCATGATGATATCCGTAATGTCCGCAATTTCGTTAAGCCCGCTACCATGGACATGGTTGTCAGTAATCCCCCCTATCGTCATCCCGATTCGGGTCGAATTGCCCCCAACGACGAACGCGCTGCTGCCAGACATGAATTAGCCGGGGGCTTGCCAGAATTTATTGCTGCGGCCAAGTGGTTGTTGAAAAATGGTGGTGGCTTTGCGGTAATTTATCTGGCAGAACGGTTGCCAAAATTGCTAACTACGCTGGTTGCTGCTGGAATAGAACCAAAACGGCTGCGGATGGTTCACCCCCGTTATGGTGCTGAAGCAAAACTGGTTTTGCTCGAAGGTCGCAAGGGTGGTCGCCCAGGGCTGCAGGTGGAACCGCCACTGTTTATTTATAAGACCGGCGGGTCGGAGCGAGAGTATAGTGAAGAAGTGTTGCGTATGTATGATGCGTGATTGGTGTTTTTTTTAGTTTGCCAGGGCGGTTTTGTAATTCAAGCGGCGCAAAGGTTACCGGTCGGAGTTCCGTCTTTCCCGGTCGAGCTGTTTTTGGCGGGTAAAAAGTTTGCGTAGTTCCTCTTTTAGCTCTGGATTGTTGACAACCTGCAGTTCGTTTTCTATTAATTCTTTTTCTGTCGCAGTTAATTCGGTTTTAGTCCACGCTGGTGGTTCCGTTGATACTTTTCTTTTTGGTCGGTACGTATCCGGGTTACGGGTTTGACGCAGATAGATATCGGTGATGCCAGCGTTGGGAATTTTTGCGGTTATCTTTTCCATGATTTGCGGTTTTAACATTTGCAATTGTTGCATCCAGACCGGGTGATCAACCTGAACCTCCAAAACTCCCTTGCGTAATTTGAGTGGTCGAGCATGGGCAGCAATTTGTTCTCCAACCAATTGATCCCATACCAGCCATGCCTGATGGCGGGAAATTTGTTCCCCGATCCCTGGTTTCCCAAGCAGTTGCTGCAGTAGTGAGCTAACCCGCTCTGCCCGCTTCATCGGTGGGCGTTCATTGCGTTTCATGACAGTTTTTTTCTGCGGATGCGGCTACCTATCAGTTGTCCGGCGACTGCTGCAATAAGGGTCAGAGGAATCCAGTGCCAGTTGAAACCGAGCATCGTGCGCAGGGTAATAATGAAGGGGATTGAAATATGGATGAGAATAAACCATGCTGGCGAGAATTTACGGGTAGTTTCGCGAAAATATCCAAGGGGGACATTGCTACCGAAGGCAAAC
Organism: Desulfuromonadaceae bacterium; assembly: GCA_030639985.1. Lineage (GTDB taxonomy): Bacteria > Desulfobacterota > Desulfuromonadia > Desulfuromonadales > Geopsychrobacteraceae > Desulfuromusa. Next base: position 4,117 of record DAOWKG010000076.1, on the reverse strand, counting down.
AGAATGATGGCGACAGCTAGTAGTATTTGTTCGGGTTGCAACGGTTTTATGCCCTCCTGGGTAGTTTTTAGAGAAAACAGCAACTTAATACTCTACCCTTTGGGTTGGCAGGATGTCAATTTCCATTGCCAACGAATTGTACTTGCAAGCCATCTGTAAACGTGGCATTATGCGCCGCTACGCTCTGCGGTCTGGGTACGATTGTTGTTGACGAAAATGGTGGTTAGTCACCTTCCGTTGGCTCCATCTGGTGAGTTTGTCAGAGCCGTTGAGTAGAGCACTATAACTTGAAACCCCCTGTTTTGTCGGTGCTTTTTGCTTGACAATCGGGATGGCTGTTTTTATATTTAATCTTTTGTGGATTCTGTTGATAGAGCGGTATGTTTGATACACTTTCTGACAAGCTAGACGCTGTTTTTAAAAAACTGCGTGGGCACGGACGGCTGACTGAACAGCACATTAAGGCTACCATGCGGGAAATCCGTCTGGTACTACTTGAGGCTGATGTCAATTTTCGTGTAGTTAAGGACTTTGTTGCCAAGGTAACTGAGCGTGCTTCGGGGCAGGATGTTTTAAAAAGTCTGACACCGGCACAGCAGGTTATCAAAGTTGTCCGTGAAGAACTTGCCGAGCTGATGGGTGAGGGAGAAGATAATTCTCTCAACTTGGAGGTTAAGCCGCCGGTACCGTTGATGCTTTGCGGTCTGCAGGGTGCTGGTAAAACGACAACCTGTGGCAAATTAGCATTGAAGTTACGGCGGGAAAAACGTAATCCGCTATTGGTTCCGGCCGACGTTTATCGTCCCGCAGCTATTGCCCAGCTTAAAACTCTCGGACGGCAGCTTAATGTTGAAGTCTTTGATTCAGAGACGGGTCAGAACCCGGTTGACATCTGTACCCGGGCACTGAAATATGCGGAACTGAACGGCTTTGATACCATCATCATAGATACTGCGGGTCGGTTACATATCGATACCGAGTTGATGGGTGAGCTCCAGCAAATTGTTGCCAAGGTTGCACCACAGGAAATCCTGTTTGTTGCCGATGCCATGACGGGACAAGATGCAGTCACCGTTGCTGCCAGTTTTGATGAACAATTACCTCTGACCGGGGTGATTTTGACCAAGCTGGATGGTGATGCTCGTGGTGGTGCCGCACTTTCGATTCGGGCGGTAACCGGTAAGCCAATCAAGTTGGTTGGTATGGGGGAGAAGCTTGATGCTTTAGAGCCGTTCCATCCTGACCGCATGGCACAACGTATCCTCGGTATGGGCGATGTTTTAAGCCTGATTGAGAAAGCGCAACAGGCGGTTGATGCTGATGATGCTGCCGCAATGGAGCAGCAACTTCGCAAAGGTGGCTTTACCCTCGAAACATTTCTTGAGCAGATGCAAATGGTCAAGAAAATGGGATCGATGGATTCACTGCTGAAGATGATTCCCGGAGCCGGGAAAGCGCTGAAAAAGGCTCAAGGGATGCAGCTGCCCGAAGATGAGATGAAGAAGGTTGAAGCGATAATTCGCTCGATGACAGCTAAAGAGCGACTGAACCATAAAATTTTAAATGGCTCCAGGCGGTTACGCATTGCCAATGGTAGCGGCACTCGGGTTCAAGATGTAAATCAGTTATTGAAGCGCTTTGTTGAAGCGCAAAAGATGATGAAGAAGATGCAAAAAATGGGGCCGAAAGGTCTCAAGGGTATGCTTGGCCAAGGTGGTCAGCTACCTTTTTAATCTTGCGGATAGTGAATATGCAGTATCCGGTTCGATATACAGATAACTAAAAGAAACACCAGGAGGAAAAAGAGTATGTCAGTAAAAATCAGGCTAGCCCGCGGTGGCTCAAAAAAGAAGCCAGTCTATAAGGTCGTTGTGGCCGACGAGCGTTTCCCACGGGATGGTCGGTTTATCGAAGATCTTGGGCAGTATGATCCGCTCAAGGAAGACTTCCTGTTAAACTTTAAAAATGAGCGCGCTCTTGAGTGGCTCAATAAAGGTGCGCAACCAACCGATACCGTACGGCGTTTGTTGCGGCATGCCGGTGTTTGGGCCGAGTTCAAGGCAAAGGCTACTGAAGCCTGATTCCTTGATCTGGTTCTAATCCGGGGCGCTGCTAGCCAACCACCCGGAGGATGATCTAATGAAGGATTTGATCGAGTATATCGCAAAGTCTCTAGTCGAAGCACCTGACGATATCGTTATTTCTGAAGAGATAGCTGATGACGGCAGTGTCTTGGTCAAGCTTGCGGCAGCACAGGCAGATATGGGACGAATTATCGGTAAGCAAGGTCGCAATGCTAAGGCAATGCGGACGCTACTTAACGCTAAGGCGACTCGTGAGAATCGACGTGCTTCATTACAAATTATGGAGTGAAGCACCATTAAGTTATAATTTGTGATTGCTCCTGACCATGGATTTTAGGTTAGTGATCATAGGTCTATAACTAGTAATAAAATGTTATGTCTGAAGCGTTGCTCGAAATTGGAAGAATAGTTGGTACCCACGGCTTGCGTGGTGATCTGAAGGTGCGGTTAAATTCGGGAGATCCCGAGTTTCTCCTGTCCCTGAGCAATATCAACTTGTCCCTTCCGACCGGCGAAATGTTGCAGTTAGATATTAGTCGTAAGGTTTTACATAAGGGCCAGGTTTTGATGCGCCTGCATGGGTACGATAATATTGATCTGGTCGAATCAATGGTTGGCGGCCAGGTGTTGGTAGCGGAAGCATTATTGCCCGAATTGGATGCCGACGAGTATTACTGGAAGCAATTGGATGGGTTACAGGTCGTCGACCGTGACCTTGGTGTCATCGGTCAATTGCAAGATATGTTCAGTAGTTCGGCTCATGATACTTATGTGGTCAGAGGGAAGTTCGGAGAAATTCTGATCCCGGCGGTACAACAATTTATTATCGGAATTGATCTTGACGAGCGGACTATGCAAGTAGCTCTGCCTGAGGGATTGGTTCCTTCCGCATCATGATTTTTGATGTATTAACTTTATTTCCCGACATGTTTGCTTCGCCGCTGCACGAAAGTATTATCGGCAAGGCGATTAAGCAGCAATTGCTCCAGGTACGAACCCATAATCTCCGTGATTGGGCCAGTGGCAAACATCTTACCACCGATGATTCTCCTTATGGGGGTGGTGATGGGATGGTGATGAAGCCTGAACCGGTAGCGCATGCTATTACGGCATTAAAACAGCAAGCACCAGCAGCAAAGGTGTTGTTGATGACTCCGCAGGGGGTTCCTTTTAAGCAGCACCATGCCAAAGAATTGGCAACGGAACCGGGACTTATCTTCATTTGCGGGCGTTATGCTGGCTTTGATGAACGAACCCGACAATCTCTGATTGATGCCGAATTCTCAATTGGTGATTTTGTCCTGACTGGCGGCGAGTTGCCGGCAATGGTGATGATCGATGCGATTGCTCGTCATCTTTCTGGGGTTCTTGGCTCTAGCGACAGCGTCAATGCCGATTCATTCAGTGATGGTTTGTTGGAATGTCCTCAGTATACACGTCCTGCCGTTTTTGACGGGATGGCGGTGCCCGAGGTACTTCTTTCCGGGGATCATGGCAAAATTGCCAACTGGCGGCGGGAACAGCAATTGTTACGTACTTTACAGCGGCGCCCAGAACTGTTAGAAACGGTTGCGCTGAGTGAAGATGATAAAAAAACTCTGGAGCGATTACGCCAGAAATAATAATTTAGAATTCATTTACAAAACTTGTGAGTTGTTCGATAATAATAGTGCTTTAGAAGCAGATAGATAGATAAATCGAGGAGGAACAGAAATGAACATTATTGATCAGTTAGAAATGGAACAAATCAAAAAGGATATCCCCCGTTTTAAGGCTGGTGATACCATTAAGGTTTCCGTAAAGATCACTGAAGGTGAGAAACAGCGGATTCAGATTTTTCAAGGTGTTTGCATTAAACGTGTAAATCGTGGTCTGGGTTCTTCATATACCGTTCGTAAGATGTCTGGTGCTATCGGTGTTGAGCGGATTTTCCCACTACATTCACCTAGCATTGACAAGATCGAAGTTGTTCGGGTTGGTCAGGTTCGTCGTGCCAAGCTCTACTACCTGCGTAACTTGCGTGGTAAAGCTGC
>DAOWKG010000283.1 GCA_030639985.1 Desulfuromonadaceae bacterium | reverse complement strand
GTTTAGCTGGTGCCGAAGCGGTTGGTCCGATTATTCAAGGTTTGGCCAAACCGGTTAACGATCTTTCCCGCGGTTGCTCAGTTGCTGATGTCGTTAATGTTGCAGCTATTACAGCCGTTCAGGCACAAGGGTAAGATTCAGGAGTATGTCGGACTTTACAAGAATCTACTACGATTCGCAAAGTCCGACAAACTCCTAGTTTTAACCACAAAATTTTAAGTTGTGAATGGCTATGATTCAACTATTCAATGTTACTAAAAAATATGGTGCCGATTCTGCTGCAGTGAAGGATATGACGCTGCAGATTGCCAAAGGGGAGTTTGTCTATATCACTGGTGCTTCAGGTGCGGGTAAGACAACACTATTGCGGATGTTGTACTCTGCTGAAAAGCCGACCAAAGGGCAGATTCTGATCGATCGGCAAAACATCACCCGTTTTAATAGTCGCCAAATTGCATTTTTACGACGTAAAATAGGAGTGGTATTTCAGGATTTTAAATTACTTCAAAGTCGTACGGTCTATGAAAATGTTGCTTTTGCTCTCGAGGCGCAAGGAAAAAAGCGTTATGAGGTCAGCAAAAAAGTGTATCAGGCGCTCAAAGAAGTAGGTTTGGAGCATCGCCTGCAACGGAAACCACTGGAACTTTCTGGTGGCGAGCAACAACGGATAGCAATCGCCAGAGCTCTGGTGGTTGACCCGCTAATTTTATTGGCAGATGAACCAAGCGGTAATCTTGATCAGGAAGTAACTTTTGAAATAATGGATTTGTTTAAGCGTGCCAACGCCCGGGGAACGACAGTTTTGTTGGCAACTCATGATCATAGTTTGAATAAGCGTTTCCCGCGCCGGGTGTTAACTCTGGAACAGGGAAAGTTGATTGGTGATCAGCAACCGCTGGCTGTGTAAATTCAGCTATAAGGGTGGTGATGGTTTCAATATGGGATTGTCCCGCTAGGTGCTGTCCCTGACTTTTTAATTAAATTGGAGGTTCCAGCGGTGCTGGATATTATTCGCTATTTTATATTCCGAGCCTTGCGCAATATGCGGCAGTGGCCATTTCTATGTTTCGCATCGGTGCTGACCATGGCAGTTGCTTTGGCAACGGTCGCCACATTTTTTCTAGTAGTAGTTAATATTGATCAACTGGCGGCAAGATGGACTAAAGAAATTCAAGTAATTGCCTATCTAAAAAAAGCCCCTACGCAGAATAATATCGCCAGCCTTACCCGCAAACTTAAACAGATCCCAGAAGTTGAAGCAGTTAAGTATGTATCGCCAGCAGTTGCCATGAAGCGTTTTAAAACTCACCTTGGTAATGATGCCAGTTTGCTCGAAGGGGTAAATAAGAATTTATTACCAGCCTCTTTTGAGCTCGGGATTCGTCCCGAGTTTCGCAATCAGGCCGGAATAGCTACCGTTATCAACAAGCTTGAAAATCAACTTGAAGTTGATGATTTACGTTATGGACAACAGTGGCTGGAGCGGTTCAATAACTTTGCCGAAATGCTTCGGTTTGTTAGTATCGTCCTTGGTGGATTTCTTTTATTCGCGACATTGTTTATTGTCTCCAATACGATAAAATTGACCCTGTATGCTCGTCGGGATGAGTTGGAAATAATGGCACTGGTTGGTGCTACCATGCGGTTTATAAAAATTCCTTTTGTGCTTGAGGGGGCAATCCAAGGGTTATTGGGTGGACTGCTTTCACTGGGATTTTTGGCTTTGGCGTTTGTGTTTATCTTGAACCCTAGTCTCGAATCTTTCTGGCTGACTCCGTCCGGTTTTAATCTGATATTTTTGTCCGCTAATCAACAAATAATTTTGGTATTGTCTGGAGTTGTCCTTGGGGTCCTGGGTAGCCTTTCATCGTTACGCCGGTTTGTCCGTATTTAAGATGAAGAAACTTTTATTACCGATTATCGGCTGCTGGTTACTTTTGTTACTATCCCTGTCTCCTGGTCATGCCGACCTCAATGATAACCGTTTACAGTTGGAGAAAATTAAAGGTCGAATAGACCGGGCCGAATCCGCATTACAGAGCAAAAAAAAATCGGAACTGAATATCAGTAGAGAACTGGCTCTACTAAGTAAAATGCTACAACGGGTCAAAAATGGGGTAGCGGAGTTACGCGCCGAACAAAAATCGTTAAGAAAAAAAGTTGATCAGCAAAACAAGATGGTAAGCAGTAGCAAGAGAAGTGTGAAAAAAATTGGTAAGCGACTACAAAATCGGCTAGTCGCACTTTATAAAGAGGGTGAGGCGGGGGCATTGAAAATCCTTTTTTCGGCCAATTCGCCAACTGAAATGGTTCAACAATATCATTATTTGACTAAGGTTTTAGAATACGATCGGGAATTATTGGCAGAATTTCGACAGGCTATCGAAGAACAGCAGCGCCAATTGGATGGGTTGAAAACATTAGAACGTAAAAAAAGTGTATTACTGAAAAAACAGCAGCAACAACAGCAGGTTGCTGAAAAAGGTCGCTTGTTGCAGGCACGCTTGTTGCGACAAGCTCGAAAAGACAAAACCAAATTGGCACAAGAAATTTCTCAGTTGAAAAAAAATGCTGCCAGCCTCAGGAAGCTGATCGTAAAGCTTGAGCAACAACCAAAAACGGTAGCTGCTCCACAGGCTGTGGCTGGAAGTTTCGCTCTTGGCCGAGGCAAGCTTGGTTGGCCGGTGAATGGGCGAGTGTCGATAGGTTTTGGGAAGAAAAAAGATTCCAAACTGGGAACTTACTACGATAGTAATGGTCTTGAAATTGCCGTTCCAGCAGGTAGCCCAATCAGATCTGTTGCCGCCGGTAAGGTAGTTTTCGCCGACTATTTTAAGGGCTATGGTAATTTATATATAATCAGCCATCCAGGGGGGTATCATACCCTTTATGCCCAGACCGATAAGATGAAAAAAGAGCTGAATGACAATGTCGCAGCAGGGGATATTCTTGGTTATAGCGGTTTGGGTGGTCGCGATAGTATCTATTTTGAAATTCGTTCTAAAGGTTCTCCGGTTAACCCTTTGTCGTGGTTAATAAAAAAGTAACGGTAGTTGTAGATGAATTTGTGAGGGTTTATATGCTTAGTTACAAACAATTAGTTACTGCTGGTTTTTTGATATTTATTGGTTTTACTACCCCTATTTACAGCGCTACCGCATATGCTAACACTGAAGATGATTATAAAAAACTGGAGTTGTTTACCGATGTTATGGCATTGATTCGAGCCAATTATGTTGAAAATATTGATACCGATGAGCTGATTCAAGGGGCAATCCAGGGAATGTTGAATACTCTTGATCCCCATAGCAGTTTTTTGTCTCCGGAAATGTATACCGAAATGGAGGCTGATACTCATGGTGAATTTGGCGGATTGGGTATTGAAATTGTGGTTAAAAATGGTGAGTTGATTATTGTTTCACCGATTGAAGATACCCCCGCATATGCTGCCGGAATTAAACCGGGAGATAAAATTATTAAGATCGATGGCAAATCGACCCGCGATATCGATATCGTAGCAGCTGTACGTATGTTGCGCGGGCCAAAAGGTAAAAAAATTACGATAAGTATTGAACGCTCCGGGGTAGCTGATTGGTTTGATGTTGCCATTGTGCGAGATATTATTAAAATTCAAAGCGTTAAGAGTCATCTGCTCTATGATCGTTATGGATATGTTCGGATCACCCAGTTTCAGGATCGAACCGGAACCGATTTAAAGCGTCACCTGACTGAACTATTGCCGCAAGATGGTAGTAAACTGTCGGGGATGATTCTTGATTTGCGAAATAACCCCGGTGGCTTACTCAATCAGGCCGTTGCGGTTGCCGACCTGTTTTTAAATGCCGGGCTGATTGTTTATACTGAGGGACGCGATTCGGCAGCACAATACAGTTTTTCTGCCCAAGCAGATGGTAGCGAGCCAGATTACCCTTTGATTGTTCTGATAAATGGTGGCAGTGCCAGTGCTGCTGAAATTGTTGCCGGAGCGCTACAGGATCATCATCGTGCCGTTATCCTCGGGGAACAGAGTTTTGGTAAGGG